>DASVOL010000097.1:0-3754 GCA_036383375.1 Bradyrhizobium sp.
GCGTCGTGCTGCGCCATATGGGTGATCTTGGCCTCGGAGCGCCGCTGTTCGGTGACGTCGCGATGCGTCGCCACCCAGCCGCCGCCGGGCATCGGCTGCCGCGTCACGCAGATCAGGCGGCCATCGGCAAGCTCGTCGACCCGGCTGCTGATCTCACCGGCCGGCAGTGCGTTCAATGTGGCGAGCACCTGCGTCGCGGCGCTGTCGCTGGTCTCGCCCTTGAGAATGCCGTTGGCGATCCGGTGCGTGATGATCTCGCGATGGGCGGTGCCGGGCAGCAGCAATTCCGGCGGCAGCCGGTACATCTTGGCGTAGCGCTCGTTGCACACGACGAGGCGCTTCTCCGCGTCGAACATGCAGAGGCCCTCGCCCATGTGGTTGATCGCCGTATCGAGCCGGAACCGCTGCTCTTCCAGTTCCTTCTGCGACGCCTCGACCTGCTGCCGCGCCAGCGAGAGCTGGCTGATGATCTCCTCGAAGCGGCGGGTGCGCAGCGCAAGACGCCGATCGGCGAGCACGCCGACCAGGCTCATCCCGAGCACCGAGAGCGCCACGCCCGCGATCACGATGGCGAGGAAGGCGGGAGAGAGCGACAGAGCCTCCGGAGCCAGCAGCGGGTCCGGAACGATCTCGACCGCGCCCATCGCGGTGAAATGATGCGACACGATCGCAAGCGTCAGCAACAGCGCCGCGACCAGCGACATCCAGCGATCCTGATAGCGGACCGCGACCGACAGCGCGGCGTAACCGAACAGCATGCCGAGCACGATGGAGGCCGCCACGAGGTCGAGCGACCACACCACATGGCCCGGCACTTCCAGCGCCCACATTCCGAGATAATGCATGCTGGCGATGCCGGCTCCGATCACCGCGCCGCCGACCGGCGCACGCCAGGAGCCGGAGTCGCTGGCGGCAAGGCCGAGGCCGCCGGATGTCAGCATCATCGCGACCGCGAGCGACAGCGCCGTGAGGACGATGCCATAGCCGGTCGGCACGCCCGGCTCATAGGCGAGCATGGCAATGAAATGCGTGGCCCAGATGCCGTAACCGATCGCAGCCCCCGCGATCGCGATCCAGATCAGCCGCGTCCTCGCCTGTGAAGCGATGGCGCGATGGAAGATGTTGACGGCGACAATGCTGGCAACGAAGCAGACCAGGCCGGCGAGCAGAACGAGCCGCCAGTCATGCTCACCTGAAAGACACGTCAGAACACGAAACATGCGTCGGCCCATGGTTGTCGGCGCGGACAAGCTAGGCCGATTGAATTGTCTTCTCGATAATTTTCTACAACTTTCGGTGGCATGGTTATCCGTGCGTAAGCCGATTCCACACGGAAATTGATGGCTCCATAAATATTGCACCCGCCCTGCGGTTGGGTGTCCTCAACCCTCGAGCGGAACGAGGACGGTTTCGCCGGTTGCGACCAGCGACGCCTCGCCCTGCTCGCTCTCCGCAAACAGCTCGGCGCGCGCGAACACCTGTCGGCGCCCGGCACGCAACGTGACGCCTTTGGCGATGAAGCAGCGGCCCACCGCGGGTTTCAGGCAGTTCATCGAGAAGTGCGATGCAGTGACGGAACCGACGAGCGACGCCGCAGCAAAGCCGCAGGCAGTATCCAGCAAGGCCGCAATCATGCCCGCGTGAAGATGGCCGGCATATTGGGTGAGATCATCACGCCAGGGCATGCGCAGCTCCACTGCGCCGGCACCGGCGGAAACCACATCGAGGCCGACCAGCCGGTTGAAGGCCGCCGTCGCATTGGTCGCGACAAGACGCTCCAGATCGAATCCCGCTGCAGTGGTCATGCAAAACTCCATTGCGGCGGTCGCCGTTCGAGATTCGCCCTGACCGCCTCGGTGTGATTGGGCGTGCCGAGCAGATTCCTCTGTTCGGCGGTTTCGGCTGCGAGCCCGATCGCCACTAATAACCGGCGGCGGCAAGCGCCACGACGGCGCTCATCGCCATCCAGCCGAAATGCCGGCCGCGGGTCGCGACTGCATTGGCGAGCGCGGCGCTGCCGAACACGATGGCGAGCGTCGCCACGATCCAGTGCCGCGCGGCATCGGAAGCCATCGCCGGCGCGGCGACCAGCAGCACGCCGCCTCCGATCCAGGCGACGGTGCCGGCCTGATAGACCAGACGAAGCAAGAGGCGCAGCCGCGGCGGTTCGACGGTGGCGCGCGCGAATATCTTGGTCTCGCCGAGAACGCCATGGATCACGCTGACCAGGATGGCGATGATACCGGCGCCTTGCAGCAGAAGATCACGCATCGCGATGTCTCCATACAGTACTGTATGGAGAGAACACCGCCGGCTGGCGCCTGTCAATACACTTGTGTATGGTCGGGATGCGGACGGTGAACCATGACGGAACAGCTCTCGGTCAAGGACTGGCTCGATCAGGGCCTGAAGACGCTGGCGAAGCACGGCTTCACGGCGCTCAAGGCCGAGCCGCTGGCCAAGGCCATGGGGGTCTCGCGCGGCAGCTTCTACTGGCATTTCGCCGACATCGGCGCCTACCGCACCGCGATCCTCAACCATTGGCGCGAGGTGGCCGCCGAGCAGGTGATCGCCGAGCTCGAGACCATTCCGGAAGGCAGCGACGCGCTGGCGCTGCTGTTGCGCCGGACCTTCTCGGCGCGAATGGGACTGGAACGCGCGGTGCGCAGCTGGGCCACCGGATATGCCGCGGCGCGCGCCGTCGTGCTCGAGGTCGACCAGCGCCGCATCGGCTATATCGAAACCCTGCTCCGGCACGCCGGATTCCCCGAAGACGTGGCGCGCGGCCGGGCGCAGATCTTCTATTGGGCGTTCATCGGCTACGCGCTATCCGAGCAAACGCTGCCGAAGCCGCGTCAGCAGGCCGCAATCGATGAGCTGTTGCGCCTGACCAAGCGCTGACAGCTGACACGGGAATGTGCTACACGACGGGCAGTTTGTTCTGACGCGTTTTCTTCACGCGAACCGGTACCCACTTCGCTCGAAAACGCTGCAGCCGGAGACCGCAATGAGTTCCACGACCGACCACCTCGACAGCACCGCCGACCCAAAGCTGCTCGAAATCCTGGTGTGCCCGATCACCAAGGGACCGCTGGAATTCGACGCCGCGCGGCAGGAGCTGATCTCGCGCTCCGCGAAACTTGCCTATCCGATCCGCGACGGCATCCCGATCATGTTGCCGGAAGAGGCGCGCAAGATCGACTAGAGTATGATCCGGAAAAGTGTGAGGCGGTTTTCCGAAATGATCATGCTCCAATAAGAGGACCACATGCGCGCCCTCGTCACATGGCTGCTGCTGCTCGTCTCGATGGCGAGCGCGGCGGCCGACGAGAGCAGGCTGCGCATCGGCGCGATCGACGCGGTGCTCACCGTGCCGCCCGACATCGCAAAACCGCCGGTGGCGCTGCTGATCGCCGGCTCCGGCTCGACCGACCGTGACGGCAATGGGCCGCAGCTCAAGCCGGCGACCTTGAAGAAGCTCTCCGAGCAGCTGGTCGCACGCGGCATCGCGACGCTGCGTTATGACAAACGCGGCGCCGGCGAATGGAAGAAGGAGTTCGGCCGTCCGGAGGACTTTCGCTTCAAGGACTATGTCAGCGACGCGGCGGCACTCATCGACTATCTGCGCGGCAGCGGCAGGTTCGCGCATGTTGCGGTGGTCGGGCACAGCGAGGGCGGCCTGGTCGCGATCCTCGCCGCACAGCGCGTGCCGATCGACCGGCTGGTGCTGCTGGCAACGGCGGCGCGCAAGCAG
>DASVOL010000098.1:0-4488 GCA_036383375.1 Bradyrhizobium sp.
GCTGCGCCCTCGGCGAGCTCGCCGTAATAGGTATCGGGCTCGTCGAGCGAGGCTTCCATCAGCGAGTCGTAGATGCGGGCGACCGCGGCGGCGACCGTGCCCTTCAATCCCGCAACGACCAGGTTGAAGCTGTCATAGGTGCCGGGCTGGAATAGCCGCACCACGCCACCCTTCGGCGCGTCCGGCTTGACGTAATCGTAGCGCTTGAAGTCGGCCGGGTACTTGATTTCGCCGTAGGTGGAGAGGCCGTGGCGCCATTTCAGCCCGTTGGGCGCGTCGTCGGCGAACGCCGGCGTGATCGCCGACAGGCCGGAGTTCAGTCCGAGCGCCGGAGCGAGTGCCGCCAGTGCGCTGCCTTGAAGGAGGTGTCGTCGGGTGATCGCCAAATTCGGTGTTCCTGCTTGCGGCCCCGGTTACATGGGACCCAATATAAGGCAACGGTTCGACAAATTACGTTGCTTTTTCCTCATGATATTGGCCCGGGAACAATATCGGTGCGGCGAAACGTCCCGATAGCACCCCCGCGACAACGGATTCCTCATACGAAAACGGCCAGGCAGTGCCTGGCCGTTTCATCTACATGCTTGCGCGAAGCAATTCGTTACTTCGAAGCGGTCGGGAGCGGAGCCGGATGCTCCGAGTTCGAATTCAGATAGGCGATGATGTCGGCGCGCTCGCTGTCCTTCGGCACGCCGGCGAAGCCCATCGCGGTGCCCGGGACGAAGCCCTTCGGGTTGGTCAGGAACTTGTTCAGGTCGTCGAACGACCAGTCGCCGCCCTTGCCCTTCATCGCGGCCGAGAAATTGAAGCCACGGCCCTCGCCCTTCTTCTCGCCGACGATACCGTAGAGGTTCGGACCGACGCGGTTGGGGCCGCCCTTCTCGAAGGTATGGCAGGCCTGGCACTTCTTGGCGGCGGCTGCGCCCTTCTCGGCGGAGGCGGTCTGCAGCAGCTTCTCGATCGGCTCGGAGGCGGCCGCAGCGGCCTCGCCGCCACCGCCATGGGACTCTTCCTTCACCGCGATCTCAAAACCCGGCTTCTCCGGCATCTTGGCCGAAAAGACCGATCCGGCGGTAAAGCTCATCACCAGGACGACGATGCAGGTGCCGAGAACCGCACCGAGGATTTTGTTGAGTTCGAAGGAGTCCATTTCGGTCAGGCTCCGGGCCTTGAATGTCGACTTCAGGCCGGGAATACGGCCGCGGGGAAAGACCTGGGAATCGGCCTTATCGCACCGCCCCAAGCAGGGTTGAGATATCGGTTTGCCCGCGCTCTGGCAACCCGTATAAACGCGCCGAATTCAACCTCCTCCCCGCCAATTTCCGCAGGCCGGACGGGCCCCGACACGAATGACCCAACCCCGTACCTTGGTGCTGATTCCGGCCCGCATGGCCGCCACGCGCCTCCCCGGCAAACCGCTGCTCGATATCGCGGGCGCGCCGATGATCGTCCATGTGCTGCGGCGGGCCGAGGCGGCCGGGATCGGCCGGGTTGCAGTCGCAACCGACACGGCCGAGATCGCAGCCGCAGTGCAGGCTGCCGGCGGCGAGGTGGTGATGACCCGCCCGGACCATCCGTCCGGCTCGGACCGGATCCATGAGGCGATGACGATCCTCGACCCGGACGGCACTGCCGAGATCGTGGTCAATCTGCAGGGCGATTTCCCGACCATCACGCCCGAGACCATCCAGAGCGTGATGCCGCCGCTCGCCGACCCCACCGTCGACATCTCGACGCTGGCCTCGCGCATCCATACCGAGGAAGAGGATCAGGCCCCCAGCGTCGTCAAGGCGGTCGGCTCGCCGATCGGCGCCAACCGGCTGCGCGCATTGTATTTCACCCGCGCCACGGCACCTTACGGCGATGGGCCGCGCTACCACCATATCGGCCTCTACGCCTACCGCCGGGCCGCGCTGGAGCGCTTCGTTCGGCTGCCGCCCTCGCCGCTGGAGCAGCAGGAGAAGCTCGAGCAGCTGCGCGCGCTGGAGGCCGGGATGCGGATCGACATCACCATCGTCGACACCGTCCCCCGCGGCGTCGACACCCCGGCCGACCTCGAAACCGCCCGCAGAATACTTTCCAAGGCCTGAGCGGGTGCTAAAAGGCCCCGCAGGAAAGAACCCATGACCAAGAAATTGAAAATCGCGTTCCAGGGCGAGCCTGGCGCCAATTCCCATATCGCAATCGTCGAGGCCTATCCCGACGCCGAGCCGATGCCGTGCCCGACCTTCGAGGACGCGCTGGCCGCGATTTCCTCGGGCGAGGCCGATCTTGGCATGATCCCGATCGAGAACTCGGTCGCCGGCCGCGTCGCCGACATCCACCACCTGCTGCCCGCCTCGGGCCTGTTCATCGTCGGCGAATGGTTCTTGCCGATCCGCCACCAATTGATGGCGATCAAGGGCACCAAGCTCGCCGACATCAAGAGCGTGGAGAGCCACGTCCACGCGCTCGGCCAGTGCCGGCGCATCATCCGCAAGCTCGGCATCCGGCCGATCGTCGCCGGCGACACCGCCGGCAGTGCCCGCGACATCTCCGAGCGCGGCGACAAGAGCGTGGCGGCGATCGCCTCGCGCCTCGCCGCCGATATCTATGGCCTCGACATTCTGGCCGAGGACATCGAGGACGAGGCCCACAACACCACCCGCTTCGTGGTGTTGGCGCGCGAGGCCAAATGGGCCGCGCAGGGCTCCGGGCCGCTGGTCACCAGTTTTGTCTTCCGGGTGCGCAATTTGCCTGCCGCGCTCTACAAGGCGATGGGCGGCTTTGCCACCAACGGCGTCAACATGACCAAGCTCGAAAGCTACATGGTCGACGGCAATTTCTTTGCCACACAATTCTATGCCGATGTCGACGGCCACCCCGACGACCGCGGACTTGCCTTTGCGCTCGAGGAATTGAAGTTCTTCTCGCGCGAATTCCGCATCGTCGGCGTCTATCCCGGCCATCCGTTCCGCGCGACGTTCAGCGAAACGCAGGATTGAGTAGCACGATCCGTCTTTCCATACGTCGTCCCGGCGTAGGCCGGGACGACGATGATTATGCCGCCTTCCGCAAGCCGAACGCCTCGGCAAGCAGGCTGTACGACTTCTTCCGCGCCGCATGATCGTACACCGCCGTGATCACCATCAGCTCGTCCGCCTGGCTCGCCGCGATCAGCGGCTCCAGCTTCGTCATCACGGTCGCGGGGCTGCCGACGAACAGTCGCGCGCGGTTGCGCGCGATCGAGGCGCGCTCGGCGTCGGTGTAGGGATAGGCTTGCGCTTCCTCGACGCTCGGCAGCGGCAGGTACTGGCCGCGATCGCGGCGCAGCCGGTTGAGGTCCATCGACATCGCAAGCTGCTCGGCTTCCGCATCGGTCTCGGCCGTGACGACGGCGACCGCCAGGATCGACTGCGGCGTCGTACGCCAGCCCGACGGCTTGAAATGCGCGCGATAATTCGTCATCGCCGCGATTGCGTCGTGGGTGGCAAAATGATGGGCGAACGCGAAGCCCATCCCGACCTGCGCGGCGAGCTCGGCGGAATAGTCGCTCGAGCCGAGCAGCCAGATCGGCGGCAGCGGCGAATCGTCTGGCATCGCCACCACATTGTTGTAGGGATGGCCGGCCGGGAAATCGCGCGTCTCCCAAAGTGTCAGCTCGTGCAGCCGCTCGAGGAAATCATCGCCCTCGCGGCGATCGAGCCGGCTGCGCAGCGCGTAGGCGGTGGCGCCATCGGTGCCGGGCGCACGGCCGAGGCCGAGATCGATGCGGCCGGGGAACAGCGCCTCCAGCATCTTGAAGCGCTCGGCGACTACAAGCGGTGCATGGTTAGGCAGCATCACGCCGCCGGAGCCTACGCGGATATGCTCCGTCACCGCCGCGATCTGCCCGATCATCAAATCAGGCGCCGGGCTCGCGACCGAAGCGAGATTGTGGTGCTCGGCGAGCCAATATCTGACGTAGCCGAGACCATCGACATGGCGCGCCAAATCGATGCTGTTGCGGAGCGCAGCGGCGGGCCGGGTGCCGGTGGTGACGACGGACAGGTCGAGGACGGAGAGCGGGATCATGGCCGCCAACCTAGTGTGACGTCACGAGGCGACAAAGACCCCGGCCGCGCAGAGCAGTCCCGCACCGGAAAGTCCGCGTCGGTCATCGCCGCTTTTGGGACGAAATACGAAGATTCGTTGACATGCCGCCTTGCCCACGGCCGATTCGACCATCCAGCCGATTGCGGCTTCAGATTTTTATCTATATAATTCAACACAATAATTCCATTCTTCGCCGATTGAAGGTGCAGCCCACCACCTGTCCTCGATCGCTCATTTTTGTCGCATCTTCGGCATCAATGGGCAATTTCCCACATCCGATGGGCTGTTTCGGCCCACCGGTTTCGCCTATCTTGGGGCCTCCATATCCAGGCCGGACGTCTGCCCTCCAGTTACGGAGCCCTTGCGTATCATGACCGAGACCATTTCCTCCCTGCCGAACGGGCAGCGCGCGCC
>DASVOL010000099.1:0-2209 GCA_036383375.1 Bradyrhizobium sp.
GAGCCCGCGTATGCCCCGGCTCACGCCGTTGCGCCGGCCGCGCCAGTGGCGCCGGCGCCCAGGGTCTCGGCCGCGCGCGCGGTTGCCGCGGCGGCTGAAGCCTTCACCGAGCGCAGGAGGGCCGGCGGCCTCGCTGCATGAAGTTGCTTCGTGACATCAGAGTGATGCCTGTGGTGCTGGTTGCGATCTTCGGCCTGATGGTGCTGAAGGTCGCGGGCCTCGTGCTCGATGGCGGTTACGTGTTCGCCGAGGACGCGCCGCCGGCCGGCCCCTCTTGGGCGCAGCAGAATTTCAACTTCCCCGGTGCGCCCAAGGCGGTTGCCGACAGCAAGATCAAGGCCGATCCCGGCGACATCACGGGATCGGTCGAGGGCAAGGACGCGAAGAAGGACGAGGCACCGAAACCGGCCGCACCGGCCGCGGAGGCGCCCAAGCCCGACGGCGTGGTGGTCAATATGGATGCGCCGCCGCCGGTGTCGGCGTCGGAGCGCGCGATCCTGGAGCGGTTGCAGTCGCGCCGCCAGGAGCTGGAGACGCGCGCCCGCGAAGTCGAGATCCGCGAAAGCCTGTTGAAGGCCGCGGAGAAGCGCATCGAGGCCAAGGTCGAGGAGGCCAAGGCCAATGATGCCAAGGCGAACGCCGATGCGGCGGCCAAGGTCGAAGCCGACGCCGCCCGCTTCAAGGGCATCGTCACCATGTACGAGAACATGAAGCCGAAGGACGCCGCAAAAGTGTTCGATCGGCTGGAGATGACCGTGCTCTACCAGATCGCCTCGCAGATCCAGCCGCGCAAGATGTCGGACATCCTCGGCCTGATGCAGCCCGAGGCCGCCGAACGGCTCACCGTCGAACTCGCGCGCCGCGCCGGCGGCGACAAGTCAGCCTCGACCGACGAGCTTCCCAAGATCGAAGGCAAGATGCTCGCTCCGAAGACGAATTGACGGAGCGCGTTGGCCTCAGAGGCCAACCTTCGGCGGGTATGCACCCGCGGAGCGGGCGACGCGCCGTCGCAACGTTGGCGACGGCCGTCGCGACGAAAGATGGATCGTCCAGCGCCGCCGCGACATGAGCGGTTTGCTGCTCAAGTGTTTTCCGACGATCCTGGATGTCGAATCTCGCGGTATTGAGCTGCAGCTTGAACCATCCAATTTCCGCGAGCCGTTCCAATGTGATGGCAAGTGTTCTTTAACCATACCACAAACAGGTTCGACTGGCGGATTACCGCAGGGGCCGAAACCGGCTCCGAAATCCGCTGCGTAGCTCTGTGAAACAATCCATTGACGTTAACAGCTCCTTAACGCCGCCCGATCCAAGATCGGGACGCGTGGGCGAGGGCGCTTCGCGCTGGTATGGCTGAGGTCCCGAGAAGACGTTTCGAGATGGCGCGAACGGCTGCCGCTGAAACTTGGTCGCTAGGCCGTGCCTGGGCGCGGACCGCGCGTCTGTGCCTGCTCGCCACCGGCCTTGTCCTCACAACCGTCACATATCCAGCCAGGGTGTCGGCCCAAGACCTGTCGCCGGTGCCGGGCGAGGCGACATTCTCGGCCGCGAACGGCTACGCGCGGCTGGTGCTGAAGCTGAAGGAGGATGTCGAGTCGGAGGTCACGACCGCCGGCTCGATCATCGTGATCCGCTTCAAGCGTCCGGTCGATATCCCGGTCGAGAAGCTATCGGATGCCGTACCCGACTATGTCGGCGCCGCGCGCCGCGATCCCGACGGTTCGGCGATCCGCCTGTCGCTGGCGCGCCGCGTCACCATCAACACCATGACCGCCGGCGAGCGCATCTTCGTCGACTTCCTGCCCGACGGCTGGACCGGGCCGCCGCCGTCGCTGCCGCAGGACGTGATCCGCGAGCTGGCGGAGCGCGCCCGCGCTGCCGAGCGTCTGTTGCGCATCCAGCGCGCGGCCGATGCCGCCAAGAAGAAGCCGCCGATCCGGGTTCGTGCGCTGGTGCAGCCTACCTTCGTCCGTTTCGTGTTCGAGGTCCCCGACGGGGTCAGCGTCTCCTCGGTGCTGAACGAGCAGAAGCTGACGCTGTCCTTCAACTCGGTCCTCAGCTTCGACCTCGCCGATGCCAAGGTCGCGGCTCCCCCGAACGTCGCGTCGATCAGCTCGCGCGCCGACACGGATACCTCGGCAGTCGACGTGACGCTGATCGGCGATGTCGACGTGCATTCGTTCCGCGACGAGAAGAACTACATCGTCGA
>DASVOL010000100.1:0-10602 GCA_036383375.1 Bradyrhizobium sp.
CGCGCTGTGCGCCATGCCCGCATCCGGAACGGTCGTCGCCGCACGCGCCGCAATCGAAGAAGTTGCGGCCGAGACCGGCGTGGACGCCGACGGCATCGTCGCGCGCGGCGGCTATGCCCGCAATTGCTGGGTTCAGGGCGGCGAGGGCGACTGGCTGATCGAGCACGTCGCAAACCTCGGATCCTATCGCGGCGGCGGTCTGGTGCAGGCCCTGATCGCCCGTGCGCTCGCCGACGGCAAGGCTGCCGGCTATTCGCGGGCATCGATCTCGTTCGTGATCGGCAATCACGCGGCCGAGCGCTGCTACACCAAGGCCGGTTTTGCCTTCGCCGAAGAGAAGCGCGACACGGCCTTCGAAGCGCTGACCGGCGCGCCGGGCTTTCGCAGATTTGCGCGCGGGATGTGAGGCGGCGGTAGGCGTGCCGCTTCCACCGCCGTCGTCCCTGCGAAAGCAGGGACCCATACGCCGCGGCTTGTGTAGTGGAAGGGACTCGTCGTCCCGGCATCGCGTAGCAATCTGCATCGGTGGTTATGGGTCCCTGCTTTCGCAGGGACGACGATGAGGATCGATCTCGCGCGACAGACGCACCGTCATGGCGTACTTCATCTCGGTGTCATCGCCCGGCACGTTCGGCGGCCGCTGCCGACCGCTTGCCGGGCTCCGCGCGCGATGGCAGAATTGCCCCAGTTTGTGCAAGATCGGACACAGCCATGCCACTCATCCGGATTTGGGTCTATGACGGCATTCTCGCTTCGGGCGTTGCGGGCATTGTCGATGTCTTCACGGCCGCCAATTCGGTGGCGGCGAAGCGGCCGCCGGGCCGTAACGGCAAGCCATCGCAGTTGCGGTGGCGCGTCGAGTCCCTGAGTGGCCGGCCGGTGCAGACCGCGTCCGGCCAGATCATCGGCGTCGATGGATCGATCAGCGCGCGGTCGGCGGCGGATGCGGTGGTGATCCCCGGACCGTTCGTCGGCGATATCGAGCGCTTCTTCGCCCGGCTCGAGACGGTCGAGCCGCTGCTCGCCGCGCTGCGGCGGCAACATGAGCGCGGCACCCTGCTCGCATCCTATTGCACCGGCAGTTTCATCCTCGCCGAAGCCGGCCTGCTCGACGGCCGGGTCGCGACCACCCATTGGGCGAAGGGGCGGACCTTCGCGATGCGTTATCCGGCGGTGGATCTGCGCGTCGCCGAGATCCTCACCGAGCAGAACCGGATCGTCTGCTCGGGCGCGGTGACCACCTCGCTCAATCTTGCGCTTCGGCTGGTCGAGGAGTTCGCCGGCACTGAGGTGGCCGCCGAGACCGGCAAGCTGATGTTGATCGACGGCAATCGCGTCTCGCAGGCGCCCTATGCCAGCCGCACGCACGACACCCAGCATTCCGATGCGCTGGTGGCGCGGGCGCAAAGCCTGATGGAGAAGTCGCTGCAACGCGGCTTCAGCCTCGCGAGGCTGGCCCGCGACCTTTCGGTCAGCGAGCGCACCTTGAACCGCCGCTTCAAGCTCGCGGTCGGCGAGGCTCCGCTGCAATATCTGCAGGCGCTGCGCGTCGACGTGGCCAAGCGCCTGATCGAATCCAGGCGGCTCAAGCTCGATGCGGTCAGTGCGCGCGTCGGCTACAACGATCTGTCGACCTTTCGCCGCCTGTTCAAGCGCGAAACCGGGCTTTCGCCGCGCGAATACCAGCGCCGGTTTACGCGTGACACGGCGCGCATGGCGCCTGCCGGCTGACGGGGCCGTGTCCGAATTTGCGCTGAGAATGGCGATACTGCCACTGCTGCCGGAAGCACCTCGCGCATAGACCTCATGCCGGCAACAACAGAAGGTCTCTCAATGCCGATGATCGACGTCACAATTCCCGAAGGAGCCCTGAAGCCGGCAGCGGAAGCGCGGCTGATCAAGGAGCTCGGCGATATCCTGATCGGTCACGAGGGATTCGATCCGGCCAACAAGGTTGCGCAAAGCGTCACCGTCGTGTTCCTGCATCGGCCGGCGGCAGTCTATGTCGCGGGCGAGCCATCGCCATCGCCACGCTATCGCATCGTCCCGACAGTGCCCGAGGGGCAGTACACCGAAGCCTCGCGCGCGGCGTTGGTGAAGGACGTGACCGCGGCCGTAGTCCGCGCCGACGGCGGTTCGTACGAGGATGTGGCGCCGCAAGTCTGGGTGTTTCCGACCGAGATACCCGATGGCCAGTGGGGCAGCCGCGGCGTCATTCGTCTGCTGCCGGACATCCAGGCCTTCATCGCCGGCGAGCATGAACGCAAGGTCGGCGAAGAGCGCCTTGCACGGCGGCGGCGCGTCAAGGCGCTCGAACTGCTTGCGGGCGCGCTCGATGCGGCCCGCAACGGCGTCGCGTGACGACAGCGAGTGTGGCGCGGCTCACATACACCACCGTCGTCCCTGCGAAAGCAGGGACCCATAACCACAGGTTCGAGTTGTTGAAGAGGGCTGCGGCCCCAGTGTCGCGCAGCAATCGAGATTCGGGGTAACGGGTCCCGGCGTTCGCCGGGACGACGATGTGGATGGTTCTCGATTCAAGTTGCCACACCACGTGGTGTCATCGCCCGGCTTGACCGGGCGATCCAGTATTCCAGAGACGGCTGTGCTTGGGCCGAGAAGCCGCGGCGTACTGGATCGCCCGGTCGAGCCGGGCGATGACAGTGTGGCGGGGACGCAACTTCGCGTTCTCGCGACATCCGGACATATGCGAGTCGTGCGAATGCACGGGCGCGCTCGTCGCGGCGTCGATGAGTGCACGGCAGCGTGCAAAGAGCGTCATCTGTGATGACGCTCACGTCGATGGTGACGATGACCGCCATTCTGGAGGCAATCCAAATCGTCATCCGCGTGTCGCGTCAGGCCAAATGCTTGTCGCAATAGTCCAAGCGCCGAAGCGCAAGTTGCGTCAATAGAAGCTGTTTTTTGGCGTTTCGTCGCGCGCGCACCGTAATGGTGTGGTGTCGGCAATCCGGCCAACAAAATCGAGATCGAGGCAGGGCGCGGCTGAGACAGGGCGACTGGTGATCTCACGACACACGTCGCGCCTTCCGCAGCCGTCTTTGCCCTCCGATTGTCTCCATCATCGAGGACTGATCCGTGATCAAGGTTTTTCGCCGCTCGTTCGTCGCCGGCCTGCTGTCGCTTGGCCTGGCGTTGCTGTCACCTCATGGCGCCCAGGCGCAGGCGCAAGGGCAGGGGACCGACACCATCCTCGTGCTCGATGCGTCCGGCTCGATGTGGGGCCTGGTCGACGGCCAGAGCAAGATCTCCGCTGCAAGGCAGGCGGTCGATGCGATCCTGTCGAAATGGAATCCCGCCGATCGTCTCGGCGTGATGGTCTATGGCCATCGCTCGAAGGGTGACTGCAAGGATATCGAGCTGATGGTGCCGGTCAGCAAGTTCGATCCGGCGAGGATCAAGGCCGCGATCGACGGCATCAACCCGAAGGGCAAGACGCCGATCTCGGATTCGCTGCGTGCCGCCGCCGAGGCGCTGCACTCGACCGAGAACAAGGCCAATGTGATCCTGGTTTCCGACGGGATCGAGACCTGTGCGCCGGATCCGTGCGCGGCCGCGGCCGAGCTGAAGAAGGCCGGCATCGGCTTCACTGCGCACGTGATTGGCCTCGACGTCGCCGATCCCGCGGCGAAGAGCCAGCTGCAATGCATCGCGCGCGCGACCGGCGGCGTCTATCTCGATGCCGGCAACGCCGCGAGCCTCACCGGCGCACTGACCAAGGCGGTGGCGGCGACGCAAGGCACCAAGGTCGCAAGCGAGGCGCCGCCGAAGCCGGCGGCCGCCGATCCGTATTTCGGCAAGAACCTCCGCGGCGTCGCACGGCTCGCCGAAGGGCTCGATCCGATCAGCGACGAGGATGTCAACTGGGGCGTCTACAAGCGCGCCGGAGGCGAGAAGGGCGAGCACGTCAACACCTTCTACGGTGCGCCGTTCGCCGACAACATCGCGCCCGGCGATTACATCGTGGAAGTGAGCTACCGGCAGCTCAAGCGCGAGTTTCCTCTCAAGGTCGAGAACGGCAAGCCGGCCGCGCTCGACGTCATCCTCGATGCCGGCTACGTCACCAGCGAAGGCTCGGTTGCGGGCGGGGCTGCCAAGGTCGACGACGTGGTCTGGCAGGTCACCGACAAGGGCGGCAGGCTGATCGCGCAGGAATACGACGCGGTGCCGCGCTTCGTGCTCGCCGCGGGCAATTATACGCTGATCCTGACCAAGGGGCAGTCGAAGACGAGCAAGCCGTTCGCGGTCGCCGCCGGTGACTCCAGCAATGTCCAGCTCACCCTCGACGTCGGCAAGCTGATCGTCACCACCACCTATGCCGAGGGCGGCCCCAGGGTCGAGAAGGACCTCGTGGTTGCCGTGCACCAGCCGGCGAAGGCCGACGGTGACGAAGGCGAGAAGGTCGCGCAGGAATACGACGCTGAATCGAAGTTCGATCTGCCGGGCGGCAGCTACGAGGTGATGGTGACGGTCGGCGAGGCCAAGGGCACGGCGCGCGCCGAGGTGAAATCCGGCGCGCCGACCCGGATCACCGTCAACCTGAACGCGGGCGTGGTCGGGATCAAGACCGACGGCGCGCAGGAGATCGATATCCTCAGCGCCGAGCGCGACCTCAATGACGAGCGCAAGCGCGTCTCGGTGAGCTATGACGCGGCCTATAACGTCGCGCTCGGCGCCGGCGACTACGTCGCGGTCGCCATCTATGCCGACGGCCAGAAAGTCGAGAAGCCCTTCTCAATCGCCGCCGGCAAGCGCCAGACGGTGGAGATCAAGCAATAGGCGTCACTACGTAATGCCGCTCAGCGCGTGTCAGGTGAGCACGCCTCTCAGGCTCCCTCCCCCGCAAGGGGGGAGGGAGCCCTTCCGCCGGTGGCTCCCTCAACAGGAAATCGATGAGGACGTTCGCGCTGCTTCACGAGGCTTCTGGCTTCGTGAGGTAAGCACGCCTCTCAGGCTCCCTCCCCCCTTGCGGGGGGAGGGTGGGGAGAGGGGTGCGCCCCGGGCGCAATGATCGAGGTGAACGCCGGTTCGACGAGGACGCTTGCGCTGCTTCACGACGCTTCCTGCGGGACCGCGGATGGCGCGTCCTCGCCCTTGAGCTCCTCGAGGCTGCGGTGCCGCGGCTCGATGCCGAGTGCCCAGACCGTGATGATCTGCACGATGAGAAGCCCGATCATCAACGCCATCACGCCGGCGACGCCGCGCGCCTCGAACAGCATCACGACCAGGAACGGCGTCACGATGGTGGCGCCGCGGCCGAGCGTGTTGACGATGCCGGACGCGCGCAGCCGCACCTCGGTCGGGAATAGTTCGGGAATGTAGATGCCGAACAGCAGCGCGACCAAGACGTAGATCGGCACGGTCAGCGCGAAGCCGACGGCGGGCAGCAAGAAGGGATCCGAGATCATCGGATAGATCACGCCGAGGATGATCGTGATCAGCGAGGCGCCGATGATCGTCGGCTTGCGGCCCCAGCGATCGGCGGTGAGGGCACCGATCGCCGAACCGATCGGCGCGCCGAGCGCCATCAGCAGCGCGTAGCCGAACGAGGTCGCGACCGAGAGGCCCTGCTTGATGAAGAACACCGGCAGCCACGTCACGAAGCCGTAGAGCAGCGTATTGATGGTGATCAGGCAGACCGCGCCGACGATCATGCGTGACAGCAGCGGCGCGGTGAACAGCGTGGCAAGATCGGGCGACACCGGCGCCGGCGCCGTGACCGCGGGGGCCGGCAACGGCTGGCCCTGAGCGGCCTCCTTCTCGATCGCCTGCAGCAGCGCCTCGGCCTCGGCGGTGCGGCCCACCGCCTCCAGCCAGCGTGGCGATTCCGGCAGCGATTTGCGCAAGTACCAGACGATCAGGGCGCCGATGCCGCCCAGCACGAACATCGCGCGCCAGCCGAACAGCGGCACGACCACGGAGGCGACCAGCAGCGCGATCGGCAGGCCGGTCACGACGCAGACCGCGGTGAAGCCGAGCCACTTGCCGCGGCTGCGGGCCGGCACGAACTCGGTCATCGTCGAGTAGCCGACGACGTTTTCGGCGCCGAGGCCGACGCCCATCACGAAGCGGCAGGTGATTAGGAAAGCCATGCTCGGCGCAAATGCCGCCGCCAGCGACGCGATGCCGAAAAGCAGCAAATTGAACTGGTAGGTGAAGCGACGGCCGTAACGGTCGCCGAGGAATCCGGTGCCGAACGAGCCGAGCATCATGCCGACGAAGGTCGCGGAGATGAACGCGGCATTCTGGGCAAGCGTCGAGAACCCGGTCTTCAAGGTCACGCCGAGCACGGTGCCGGCGATGTAGATGTCGAATCCGTCGAAGAACATCCCGATTCCGATCAGGATCATGATGCGGCGATGGAATGGTCCGATCGGCAGCCGATCGAGACGGCTCCCGGCATTGACCGATGTCGACATGTACGCTCTCCCCTTGCCTGTTTCCTCGTTGCTGCGGCCCGCCATCTGTGGGCGGTTTGCCGCTGCTCGATCCCTGCTAGTTCAATCGGCGCTGGCTCGCCGTGTCGCGATACCAATCGAACGGCTGTTCGTGGGTCGCGACCATCACGCTCTTGGTGTTGAAATGGTCGTCGAAGCTTTCGGTGCCGCATTCGCGGCCGATGCCGGAATCGTCGACGCCGCCCCAGGGCGATGCCGGATCGAGCCGGTGATGGTCGTTGATCCAGACGATGCCGGCCTTGACCGCGGCGGCGACGCGATGGGCGCGCGCGACGTCGCGGGTGCGAATGGCGGCGGCGAGGCCGAACGGCGAGTCGTTGGCGAGCCGGAGCGCGTCGGCCTCGTCCTTGAACGGCGTCACCGAGGTGAACGGACCGAACACCTCCTCTTGGAAGATCCTCATGTCGGATTTGACGTCGGCGAACACGGTCGGCTCGACGAAATAGCCGTTGTCGTGACCCGCGACCCTGGCGGCCACGCCGCCGGTGAGCAGCCGCGCGCCGTCCTCATGGCCATAGCGTGCATAGGTGAGCACGCGGTCGCGCTGGCGCGCCGAGATCACCGGCCCAAGCTGGGTGTTCGGATCGAAGGGATCCCCGATCCGGATGCTGCGGGTCTTGGCCTGCAGCTTTGCGACGAATTCGTCGTAGATCGAGGCCTGCACGATGTGGCGCGAGGCGCAAACGCAGGTCTGGCCGGCGCCGATGAAGGCGCCGAATGCCGCGTAGTTGACGGCGCGGTCGACGTCGAAATCGTCGAAGATCATCACCGGCGTCTTGCCGCCGAGCTCCATGGTCTGGTGCGCGAACACTTTCGCCGCGGCGCTGCCCGCGATGCGGCCGGCTTCGGTGCCGCCGGTCAGCACCAGCTTGTCGATGTCGCCGTGCTCGGCGAGCATCTTGCCGGCGCTCTGGCCGAGCCCGAGCACGATGTTGAAGACGCCGGGCGGCAGGCCTGCCTCGCTGAAGATCTGGGCGAGCTTCAGCGTGGTCAGCGGCGTGTATTCCGACGGCTTGACCACGGTGACGCAACCGGTCGCCAGCACCACGGCAAGCGACTTGCACAGGATCATCAGTGGATGATTGAACGGCGTGCAGTTGGCGACGATTCCGATCGGCGTGCGCAGCGTGTAGTTCAGATAGGAACCTTCGACCGGGATGACGGAATCCCGGCGCGCCAGCGCGAGCCCGGCGAAATAGCGGAAGAAATCCGGCAGCCGCGACAGCTGCGCGCGGGTCTCGTTGACGGGGCGGCCGTTGTTCAAGGTCTCCAGCCGGTACAGCGTGTCGAGATTGGCTTCGAACGCGTCGGCGAGCTTGTTGACGAGCCGGGCGCGTGCGCGGGTGTCCATGCCGCCCCATGCCTTGCCTTCGAACGCGGCGCGCGCGCTCTTCATCGCGCGGTCGATGTCCGCGGCGGTGGAGTTCGGGATTTTCGCGATGACGTCGCCTGTCGCGGGATTGCGGACGTCCAGCAGCTCGCCGCCTGCGGCCTCGACCTCGCGTCCGTCGATGAAGTTGCCGTGGATCTCGACGTCGATCGTCGCGGGCTTCGAGGGAATGTTCATGCGGACCTCTCTTCGACGATGACGGCGTTGCGCTTGAGTGCCGGCAGCACGCGCTTTTCGGTGGCGGCGATATGCGCTTTGATGATGCGCCCCGCGGTGCGGGCCTCGCGCTGCTGCATGGCGTCGATCAGCGCGACGTGCTCGGCCACGAGCTTCGCCGGATCGTGGCCTTTCAGGTTGGAGACGCTGACCCGCACCAGCCGATCGGCCTGACCGATCAGGTCGCACAGCGTCGTCGCCATGCGGCGGTTGCCCGATGCGTGCGCCAGCGCCGAGTGGAAGCCGCGATTGTAGGCGATGAACTCCTCATGGCTGCCGGAGAAGCGGCGGAATTCATCGAGCGATTTCAGGACGCCGTCAGGCGCGCTCTCGATCGCTTCGGCGACGCAGGCCGGCTCCAGCGCGAGCCGGAAGCGCAGCAAGTCGCGTGCATCGGACAGCGAGATCGGATTGACCCGGTAGCCCTGGCGGGGCTGCACCGTCACCAGATGCTCGCGCTCGAGCCGCAGCAGGGCGTCGCGAACCGGCTGCCGGCTGACCGAATAGCGCTCGGCGAGATCCTGCTCCCGTATTTCATCACCCGGTGCAAATTGACATGATAAAATATCAGAACGTAGGTTTTCGTAGATATTTTCTCGCAGAAGGATCATTTTCCTTGGCTCTCCTGCCCACAAAACTGCATCTTGTGAAATATCACGTCAAGCCAATTTGCTTGAAATCCACGTGATTTGATTTATCAAAGGCCGCGCAGGGGGGCGTCTCGGGCCTCCCGGCGCGAATGGAAAGAGACCGGCAATGGACAGGCTTTTCGCCAACCGCACAGTGAACGCAGCCGTGGCCGGCGACGGGCCGCCGCTGGTGCTGTTTCACTCGCTGCTGTCGGACCGCGCGAGCTTCGATGCGATCGTGCCCGAGCTTGCCCGGTCGTTCCGGACCGTCGTGCCGGAACTGCCGGGCTTCGGCCGATCGGCCACCGTCGAGGGCGGCCTTGCCGCCATCGCCGACCGGATGGCGGATGCGGTGCACGATGCGGCTGATGGCATGCCGGCGATCGTGCTCGGCAACGGCTATGGCGGGTTCGTCGCGCTGCAGATGGCGATCCGTCACCCGGCGATCGCGAGCCGGCTGATCCTCGCCGATACCGGCGCGGCGTTCTCCGAGCCGGGCCGCGAGGCGTTTCGCAACATGGCGAGGGTGTCGCGTGACAAGGGGCTTGCCGCGATCACCGAGGTTGCGATGCGCCGGCTGTTCGCGCCGGATTTCCAGGCGCAGCATCCGGCGCTGATGCAGGATCGCCGCGAGGCCTTCCTGCGCACCGATCCCGACGTCTTCTGCGCGGCCTGCGACGCGCTGGCGATCCTCGATCTTCGTGCCGAACTCGGCGGCGTGTCGGTCCCGGCGCTTGTCGTGGTCGGCGAATACGACGAGGCGACGCCGCCGGCAATGTCATACGAGCTGACAGCCGGACTGCCGCAAGCCAAGCTCAGGGTGATTGCGGGATGTGCCCATGTCCCGCAGCTGCAATCGCCAAAGCTGTTCCTCGATACGATCGGCGGTTTCCTGTCGATCAGAGACGCCGCGCCCGCTGCGTGACGGCCAGCCGCTCGCGCTGTCGCGGCGGCCTGCCGACAATTTAGGCATACCGCCCGGCTAATCCCGTTCACCTCGGCCGCATCTCCGCCTAGTCTGACCGGAGACGGAGACCAAGCAGCATGCGAGCGATCCTTGATCACTGCACCGGCGGCAGCAGGCGCAGCCTGCCGGCCGGCACGGAGTTCATCGCGGAGGGCGGCCAGACAGGTCACCTGTTCGTGCTGCTCGAGGGTAAGGTCGAAGTCGTGAAGGGCGACAGTCTGGTCGCCGTGATCGACGAGCCCGGCGCAGTGTTCGGTGAGATGAGTGTTCTGCTCGACCGGCCGCACAGCGCAAAGGTGCGCGCTGCGTCCGACTGCATCCTCTATGAATTCGACGATGCGGCGTCGTTCCTTCGGGAGCAGCCTGCGCTGGCGTTGCTGATCGCCCAGCTGCTGGCGCAACGGCTGCATGTGGCCACAACTTATCTTGCCGATCTGATGCACCAATATGCCGATCACGGCACGCATCTGGCGATGGTCAGCGAAGTGCTGCAGAGCATGATCAATCTGCCGCCGATGCAGGTCGCACCAGGCTCGGATCGGCAATCCGATCCAAGGATGTGAGCCAGTCCGGCGCCTCGTCGAGCGGCGTTGCCGGCCGATGCAGGGGGGCGTTGAGATCGACGATCTGCGCGTCGCCGGCGGCGAGCCAGAACGCCTTCTCCTGGGTGAGATCGAGCACGATGTAGACCGGTGGCCGGCCGGGCTGCAGGCCGGTATTGAACACCCAGGTCGTCCCGATCCGGTCGAACCACGAGCCGTTCGGGATGAACGGCGATTGATGCACGTGGCCCGAGATCACCATCGCCGGATGGTGGCGCTCGATCCAGCGCAGCAGCTCGACGTCGCCGAAGAAGCGCTTGCCGCCCCAGCTGATCGGGGAATCCGCCGGCGGGGCGTGATGCACCCAGACCCAGCGGCG
>DASVOL010000101.1:0-3506 GCA_036383375.1 Bradyrhizobium sp.
AATCGGATTATCCCGATGACCGGGATCACTTAAACCTGATGGCAAGCAACATTGCATTGGGAGGCTGACATGGCAGTTGACTTGGCCGACGACGGAATTTTCCTGCGCAACGCCTGGTATGTGGCGGCGATGAATCACGAGTTGATCGACGGCAAGAAGCTGGCGCGCACCATCCTGGAGCGGCCGATCGTGATCTATCGCGGCGCCAGCGGAAAGGTCGTCGCGCTCGACGACCGCTGCTGCCATCGCGCCGCGCCGCTCTCGATGGGGCGGGTCGAGGGTGACGACATCAGGTGCATGTATCACGGCATGAAGTTCGCGGCCGACGGCAAGTGCATCCAGATCCCGGGCCAGGACGTGATCCCCGCCAAGCTCGGCGTGCGCAGCTATCCGGTGGTCGAGCGCTACAACATGATCTTCATCTGGACCGGCGATGCCGAGAAGGCCGATCCGAAGCTGATCCTCGATTATCCGCCGCTCGAGGATCCCAAATGGCGCGGCCTGCCCGGCTACATGCACTACAAGGCCAACTGGCTGCTGATCGTCGATAATCTCAGCGACTTCGCGCATCTCGCCTTCGTGCACACCAACACGCTCGGCGGTTCCGAGGAATACGCCTACAAGACCAAGCCGGTCGCGATCGAGAAGCTGGACGACGGCTTCCGCGTCGAGCGTTGGCACATGGGCGCCGATGCGCCGCCGTACCACAAGAAGGTGATTTCCAACCGCGACGACCAGGTCGATCGTCGCAATATCGGACGCATGATCGTGCCGGGCATCTTCACCCTCGACACCACGTTTGCGCCGGCGGGGCAGGGCGCGGAGAAGGGCGTTCAGGTTCCGGGTACGCGGTCATATCGCAACGCGCAGTTCATGACGCCGGAGACGCGTTCCTCGACGCACTTCTTCTGGAACTATTTGCACGATTTCGACATCGACAATCCGAACATCGCGCTGTCGCTGCGGCATTCCCTCGAGGAGGCCTTCAACGAGGACAAGGATTTCATCGAGGCGCAGCAGAAGGTGCTCGACGTCGATCCCAACTACCAGCTGCTTGCGATCGGCGCCGATGCGCCGCTGACTTATTTCCGCTGGCTGTTCGCGCGCAGGCTCGATGCGGAGAAAGGTGCGGCGCGCGCCGCATGAACACGAATGGCGCGGGGGCCAGTGGCCGCCGCGCCATTCAGGTAGACTTCTCGCTGGTTGCCGCGCTTACTTGGCCGCGACGACCATGATCTCGACATTGTACTGCGGCGCCGCGAGCTTGGCCTCGACGGTGGCGCGAGCCGGGGTGTTACCCTCCGAGACCCACGAGTCCCACGCCGCGTTCATCTCGGGGAACGTCTTCATGTCGGTGATGTAGATCGTCGCGCTGAGCAGCTTCGACTTGTCGGTGCCGGCCTTGGCGAGGTGGCCGTCGATGATCGACAGGATGTCCTTGGTCTGGTCGGTGACGCTGCCGCCCGCAGCCTTGCCGGCGACGACGCCGGCGAGATAGACGGTATTGCCGTGCACGACGACCTGGCTCATGCGCGGGCCGGTTTCGAAACGCTGAATGCTCATTTGGGTCTCCACTTGAATGGCGGGCATGTCTAACCCGTCACGGCGACCACCGCCACTGCGCATTTTGCAACCGCGCATCTCACGGAAAGCGCGCAAAGAACGCCCAAATCGTGTCGGCGCCGTCGATGTCGCCGTTCTGGGGACCGAGCAGTGTCGCCGCCAATTTCGTAAAATGCGCGTCGGGGAAGTGGCCGGGCATGCGGTGACCGCCGCCATTGACGCGGTATAGCACCACGTCGCGTCCCTGCGGGCAGGCCGAGTCGATCCGCGTGACGGTCGATTGATCGGACGGATTGCGGTCGGGCAGATCGGTGGTTGCGGCGTCTTTGGCCTCGCAGCCATCGATGCGTCGCCAGAATTCCAGGGTGCGTTCGGTCGACCAGAACCCGTCGGCCGCAAAATAGCTGCTGCCGCGGCCGCCTTGATAGGGGATCAGCGGGTCGACGGTGCCGTTCATCAGGAGCATCGGGACCGGACGCGCGGGCCGGCAGGCCCCCGCGGATTCATCGGTCAAATTCATGACGACGCTGGCCGCCGCGGCGAACAGGTCGGCGCGTTCGCAGGCCAGCGTCATGGCCATCGCGCCGCCGTTGGAGATGCCGGTGACATAGATGCGCCGGGGATCAGCGATCCCGTCGCCCACCAGCTTCGCGATCAATTGCGTGATGAAGGCGACGTCGTCGGTGCCTTCCGGCGGCGGATTGCCGGCGCGGCGCTCGTCCGGCCGGGAGTCGGCCCAGGCGCGGTTCAACCCGTCGGGATAGACCGCTGCAAAGCCGTCGCGCCTGGCGAACAGCGGCCACGACGTCCGCGTGATCATGTCGGCACTGCTTTGGGTCTTGCCGTGCAGCACGATCACGAGCGGCGCCGGCTTGGTGGCCGGAGCTTGCAGCGTGAAGGTTCGCGTCGTGCCGTTGACGACGAGCGAATCCGCAGCCGCCGGCCCACTGCTCGACGCAAGTGCGCCGGCCAGGACCAGCAAGCCGATTGAACACCCGCGCATCGCCAATGAAACCCGCCTTAGTGCGGTGATTGCAGCACGCCGGCGAGGCGGGTTCAACCAGTCCGTCCGGAGCGTGGCTTCACGATCCGGTCGGCGCGTCCCGCGCTTCAGTCCAGCGGGCGAACAGTGCGATCTGTTCGGCCGACCAGGCGCCGTCGCACGGCATGGTGCCGGCTTCCAGCCGGGCCAGGATCTGCCGGCAGTGTTTGGCGACATCAGCCTCCTTCCAGAGATCGAAGGCGAACAGCATCGAGTTGCGATCCATCGGCCGGAACAGCGGCCGGATGTGCGGGTCGAACTGCACCGCCTCGGCGGGATCGGGCAGTGCGATGCCGGCTTCGTTCGCGGTTTCCGCATCGCCCGCGGTTGCCGACGGCCGCGCGGCGGGCGTTGCGTTGCAGACCCACCACCAGCGCGGCACCGGCATGTTCGGCGGCGGCTTGGCGCCGGCGCCGGAATTCTCCAGCGCGATCCGCGAGCCCCATTCGATATAGGCGACGAAGGCGGCGCGGAATTCCGGATCGGACGGCAACCCGGCATCGTCGGCGCTCTGCACCATGTAGGTGGCCCACAGCGCGCGCTGCTCCGGCCTGATCTCCTTGCCGATGTGCTGCGACACCATCCGCCGATAGCCGCC
Organism: Bradyrhizobium sp.; assembly: GCA_036383375.1. Taxonomy (GTDB): domain Bacteria; phylum Pseudomonadota; class Alphaproteobacteria; order Rhizobiales; family Xanthobacteraceae; genus Bradyrhizobium. The sequence goes on from DASVOL010000101.1 coordinate 3,204, forward strand.
ATAGCGCTCGGTGTAGAAGCGCGGGCCGCCGAACACCTCGCTGAGCCACGCCGCCACCCGTTCCGGATGGTCCGGCGACATCTCGGCGAACAGCGGGGAGAGCAGCGGGTCTTCCGGCACGTAGCGGCTGTAGAAGATGCGCGTCATGTCGAGCAGCGCGGGATAGCCGCCGGCCCATTCGAACAGCGTCGGCTCGCGCATCGGATCCGGAACGGGATCGTGAAATGCGACGTTCCAGTGCATGCCGCTGCAGAACGGCTTGTTCAGCGACGAGCCGCAGCGGCACAGGCTGACATGCTCCTG
>DASVOL010000102.1:0-2085 GCA_036383375.1 Bradyrhizobium sp.
GCCACCGGCGTCGAGCGCGCCGAATTTGCCCGCGATCATGTCCGGCGTCGGCATCATACCGCCGAGCGACCAGCTCGCCGGCTCACCTTCCTCGATCTTGACCCAGACGTTCCTGCGGAAGTCCGGGTCCCCCTGCCCCTCGACCTCGACCATGAGGTCGGTGACACGCTGCAACAGCGCCTGCTTCTGCGCGACATCGAAGATGCCGCGGACGGTGGAAATGGTGACGTAAGGCATGGTCTCTCTCCATTGCTGAGGTTGTGACAACGCAACGAAGATGGACCGGCACACCGCAATCAGGCAGTGGCCGATCGGACAGAGATCGGGCAATATCTGCCACGGCCTGCCTGCGTCGATCGGGTAGGATGACGGCAAATTCCGGAGGTCCCATGAAGCTCGCGATCCTCGCGCTGGAAGGCTGCATGCAATCGGCGGTCGCCGGCATCGCCGACATCCTCACGCTCGGCAACCATGTGATGCAGCTGCGCGGCGGCAAGCCGCGCTTCACCTGGCAGACGCTCTCGCTCGACGGCAAGGCGGTGCGCGCCGGAGGCGGCAAATTGCTTGCCGTCGATGGCGCCGTCGGCAAGCGGACGGCATTGGACGCGATCATCGTGCCGGGCAGCCTGGTCGATCATCTGACCGCCGAGCGCCTGCAACCGCAATATGACCGCGCCGGCGCCTGGCTGCGCCAGCAGCATGCGAGTGGACGATTGATCGGCGCCTTCTGCAGCGGCGTGCTGCTGCTTGCCAATGCCGGCCTGCTCGACGGCCGCCGCGCCACCATCACCTGGTGGCTGCAAAGCGAACTCCGCCGCCGCCATCCCAGGATCGATCTCGCCAGCGATGCCGTGCTCACCCAGGCCGATCGCCTGGTCTGCGCCGCCGGCCCGATGTCGTGGGTCGATCTTTTGCTGCGGCTGATCGAGCTCGTCGAGGGCCCGGAGGCCGCAAAGGTCTGCGCCGACTATGCGGTGATCGACACCGCACAGCGCACGCAGGCGATCTTCATGCCGCTCGGCTATATGCTCGCACAGGACCCGATGCTGATGAAGGCGGACATGCTGGTGCGCCGCACCGGCAAGGCGCCGATCACGGTACGCAGCCTTGCGCAGGCGCTGGGCCTCAGCGAGCGGACGCTGAATCGCCGCTTCCGCGAACTGACCCACGAGCCGCCGCAGGCCTTCATCATGCGCCGCCGCGTCGAGCACGCCCGCACGCTGCTGGAGACGACAGCGCAACCGATCAAGGCCATCGCCCGCGCCACCGGCTATGAGGACGAGAGCAGCTTTCGAAAAGCTTTCCGCAAGCTGACGCTGCTGTCGCCGCAGGCCTATCGCGCGCAGCGGACGATGCGTGCGGCCTGAGCCCGTGGAATGAGAGCTGTAGGATGGGTAGAGCGCAGCGAAACCAATCCTACGGGCTGCGATTGCCTGACGCTGCGCCTATCCTCCGCAGTCAGGACAGCAGTGGCAGCGCACCCTTGAGGACATCCTCGCCCCATTCCTGCACGAAGTGTCCGGCTGCAGCGAGCGTGACCGGCTCGGGGCAATTGCGGACCGTTTGCCGCATCTCCGCCATCACCGCCGGCCCGAGCACCGGGTCGGTCATGCCGATCACCATCGCGGTCTTGCCGCCGAATTCGCTTCGCCACCATTCGCGCGCCTTGCGCGAGATGGCCGCGCCGCCGGCATCGGGCTGGTCCGGCACGAGATTCGGGAAGCGGCGCACACCGGACTTGTAGCTGGCATCGGGGAAAGGCGCGTCATAGGCCGCGGCCTCTGCGGACGAAAGCTGCGGGCAGGCGCGCGCCATCAGCTTGCCGACGGCCATGTCGGGATTCGCATTGCTCCACGCGCGCCAATCCATGAAGCCCTTCGACAGCGGCCGGTCACCGGTCGCGAGCATGGTATTCATGATCAGCAGCGCTTCGAAGCGATCGGTCATCTCCATCGGGATGGTAAGACCGAGCAAACCGCCCCAGTCCTGGCAAACCAGCGTGATGCGGCCGAGATCGAGCGCACGGATCAGGGCGATCAGGCTCTCGCGATGGAAGTCGAAGGTGTAGACGGCCTCCTCGACAGG
>DASVOL010000103.1:0-10223 GCA_036383375.1 Bradyrhizobium sp.
GCCGAGAAGGACGGCCTGCCGCCGAAGAAGCTCGACACCCAGGCGCTGGAGCGGCTGAAGCAGCACCGCTGGCCGGGCAACGTCCGCGAGCTGGAAAACCTCGCCCGGCGGCTCGCCGCACTCTATCCGCAGGACGTCATCACCGCCTCCGTGATCGACGGCGAACTGGCACCGCCGGCGGTCACCTCGGGCAGCACCGCAACCGTCGGCGTCGACAATCTCGGCGGCGCGGTCGAGGCCTATCTGTCCTCGCACTTCTCCGGCTTCCCGAACGGCGTGCCGCCGCCGGGCCTCTACCACCGGATCCTCAAGGAGATCGAGATTCCGCTGCTGACCGCCGCGCTGGCGGCGACCCGCGGCAACCAGATCCGGGCCGCCGACCTGCTCGGATTGAACCGCAACACGCTGCGCAAGAAGATCCGCGACCTCGATATCCAGGTCTACCGGAGCGGGGGCTAGGGCTGACGGGCGGGGCGCAAGCCCCGCTTGAGGCCTCGCTACCGTTTTTGAGTAGTCACAAATGGTTTTGAGGACACGGCGCCGCACTTTGGTTTGCGCCGCGGAAATGTCGCAATTCGGCAACATTGTGATATGATTGCATCAGTTCGCAATTCCCGCGGGCGATCGCTCTCAGCTCAATTGCCGGTATGACCAGCGCAGACACCACCGCTTCAACGTTACACGCGTCGCCGGCTGAGCCCAATGCAGAGGCGCGGGGCTTCCCGCTGCGGCGCTGGCTGGCGCCGTTCGCCGTGGCGATCGCGCTGCTGTCGGCCTTCCTGACCTTTGTGGTGCTGACCGGCCTGACCCCGATCGAGCCGACCTCCGAGGTCGTCCGCTCCTTCCTGATGATCAACGCCGCCACCATCCTGCTGCTGGTCGGCATCATCGTCCGGGAAGTCTGGCAGATGGTGCAGGCGAGGCGGCGGGGCCGGGCGGCGGCACGGCTGCACGTCCAGATCGTCGGCCTGTTCTCAGTGATCGCGGTGCTGCCCGCCGTGCTGGTGTCGATCGTCGCCAACGTCACCATCGAGCGCGGCCTCGACCGGCTGTTCTCGGGCCCCACCAAGCAGGTGATCCAGAACTCGCTGACGATTGCCAGCGCCTACATGCAGGAGCACGCGCAGCTCATCAACGGCGACACGCTGGCGATGGCCAACGATCTCGCCCATGCGCGGCCGCTCTACGACCAGGATCGCATGACGTTCCTGCAGCTGATGACGGCCGGCGCCGAGGCGCGCAACCTGCCGGTCGCGGTGCTGATGGACAAGGACGGCAAGATCGTCGCCAGCGCCGAAACCGGCGTTCGCCTGAGCTATGAGGCGCCGCCGCCGGACATCCTGAAGGACATCAACGAGACCGAGCCGAAGATTTCGGTCTTCCCCGAAAACTACGTCGCCTCCGTGGTCCGGCTGCGGGCGTATGACGACATGTTCCTGTACGTGGCGCGGATGCTCGATCCGGCCGTCGTCGCCCAGCTCAAGCAGACCCAGACCAGCGCCGCCGAATATGCCCAGGTCGAGACCCGCAGGCTCGGCGTCCAGGTGGCGTTCGCGCTGATGTTCGCGGTGATCGCGCTGACCATCCTGATGGCCTCGGTGCTGATCGGCCTCAACTTCGCCAACGGGCTGGTGTCGCCGATCCGCCAGCTGATGGGTGCGGCGAGCGAGGTCTCGACCGGCAACCTCAATGTCCAGGTGCCGGTCCACAAATCGGCAAGCGACCTCGCGCTGCTCGGCGAGATCTTCAACAAGATGACCCAGGAACTGCGCACCCAGCGCAACGAGCTGGTCGATGCCAGCGAGACCATCGACAGCCGCCGCCGCTTCATCGAGGCGGTGCTGTCGTCGGCCAGCGCAGGGATCATCGGGGTCGATGCCTCCGGCAGCGTCGGCATTCTCAACCGCTCGGCGGAGAAGCTGATCGGGCATGCCGAATCGGAGACGCTCGGCCACCCGCTCTCGGACGTGCTGCCCGAGCTCGACGAGATGATGAAGACGGCGCGCGAGGGCACCCAGCGCCTGGTGCAGGGCCAGGTCACGATCCTGCGCGACGGCAATGAGCGCAATCTGTCGGTCCGCGTCTCGGCCGAGCAGACCAGCCAGTCGCGCGACAGCTACATCATCACGCTCGACGACATCACCGAATTGGTGTCGGCGCAGCGCACCTCGGCCTGGGGCGACGTCGCCCGCCGCATCGCCCACGAGATCAAGAACCCGCTGACCCCGATCCAGCTCTCGGCCGAGCGCATTCGCCGCAAGTTCGGCAAGGCCATCACCGAGGAGAAGGACAAGTCGATTTTCGAGCAGTGCACCGACACCATCGTGCGCCAGGTCGACGACATCAGGCGGATGGTCGACGAGTTCTCGCGCTTTGCCCGGATGCCGAAGCCCGTGATGGAAGGCGAGGACGTCGCCGACGTGGTGCGCCAGGCCGTGTTCCTGATGAAGGTCGCGCATCCCGATCTCGACATCGAGGCCGATATCAAGCAGTCGCCACTGCCGGCACAGTTCGACCGCAGGCTGATCTCGCAGGCGCTGACCAACATCATCAAGAACGCGACCGAGGCGATCGAGCAGGTCCCGCGCGAGGAGCTCGGCAAGGGCCGCATCGACGTCGTGGCGCAGCGCGAAGGCGACGACATCCTGATCGATGTCGTCGACAACGGCATCGGCCTGCCCAAGGTCGCCCGCGCGCGCCTGCTCGAGCCCTACGTCACGACGCGGGCGAAGGGCACCGGGCTCGGCCTTGCGATCGTCGGCCGCGTTCTGGAGGACCATGGCGGCCGCATCGAGCTCAAGGACGCGTCCGATTTCCGCGAGGGCCAGCGCGGTGCCTGGATGCGGCTGCGCTTTTCCGTCACCGGCCAGGCGGCCAAGCCCGAGAACAAGCCGGAGAACAAGGAACAAAGGCCGGACGTGACATCATCCGACCCCGACAGTGAAAAAAATCCGCCGCAAGAGCCGACCAACGGCCCGGCACAGGCGACCAACAATGAACCAAAAATCCAAGAACGAACCCAAGAACCCGATCAGCAAGAACCAAATAACCAAGAGCCAAATGCACAAGAGCCAACAAGCCAAGAGCCAAGAATCAAAGCCGCGACGGGCGACTGACAACGCAGGTGTAACCCATGGCAAGTGACATTCTGATTGTCGACGACGAAGCTGACATTCGTGACCTCGTTGCGGGTATCCTGGACGATGAGGGGTTCTCCACGCGCACCGCGCGCGACAGCGATTCGGCGCTTGCCGAGATCGCCAACCGCCGCCCGAACCTGGTCTTCCTCGACATCTGGCTGCAGGGCTCCAAGCTCGACGGCCTGCAGCTGCTCGAGCAGATCAAGAAGGACAATGCCGATCTGCCGGTCGTGATGATCTCCGGCCACGGCAACATCGAAACCGCGGTCGCGGCGATCAAGCGCGGCGCCTATGACTTCATCGAGAAGCCGTTCAAGTCGGACCGGCTGATCCTGGTGGCGACCCGGGCGCTGGAGACTTCGCGGCTCAAGCGCGAGGTCAAGGAGCTCAAGCAGCTGGCGCCGGCGGCCAGCGTCCTGACCGGCCGCTCGGCCTGCATGAACCAGCTGCGCCAGACCATCGACCGCGCCGCCAAGGCCAACAGCCGCATCCTGATCGTCGGCCCGTCCGGCGCCGGCAAGGAGCTCGCCGCGCGCACGCTGCATCATGCATCCGGGCGCGCCGAAGGGCCGTTCGTGGTGATCAATGCGGCCGCGATCACGCCGGAGCGCATGGAGATCGAGCTGTTCGGCATCGAGGGATCGAACGGCGAGCAGCAGCGCAAGGCCGGCGCGCTCGAGGAAGCGCATGGCGGCACGCTGTTCATCGACGAGATCGCGGACATGCCGCGCGAGACGCAGAACAAGATCCTGCGCGTGCTGGTCGATCAGACCTTCCAGCGCCAGGGCGGCACCGGCAAGGTCCATGTCGACGTCCGCATCATCTCCTCGACCGCGCGCAACCTTGAGGAGGAGATCGCAGCGGGCCGCTTCCGCGAGGATCTCTATCATCGCCTCTCGGTGGTGCCGATCCGGGTGCCGCCGCTGTCGGAGCGCCGCGAGGACATCCCCGAGCTGATCGACTATTTCATGGACCAGATCTCGGCGGCCACCGGCCTGCCGAAGCGCCAGATCGGACAGGACGCGATGGCCGTGCTGCAGTCGCACGTCTGGCCGGGCAACGTCCGCCAACTCCGCAACAACGTCGAACGCGTGATGATCCTGGCCGGCGGCGGCCCGGAGGCGATCATCACCGCCGACATGCTGCCGCAGGACGTTGGCTCCATGGTGCCGGCGATGCCGACCTCCAACAATGGCGAGCACATCATGGGCCTGCCGCTGCGCGAGGCGCGCGAGGTGTTCGAGCGCGATTATCTGATCGCCCAGATCAGCCGCTTCTCCGGCAACATCTCGCGCACCGCGGAGTTCGTCGGCATGGAGCGCTCGGCGCTGCATCGCAAGCTGAAGGCGCTCGGGGTCGGCTGACCCTGATATGTCTTGGCCGGCAATCGCCGGCGGCTTGGCGCGAAGCCCCGGCGGACATCCGCCGGGGAAGCAGGGCCAGGCTCGGGTCCTGGCGGGCCGGCGCGCAAGGCGAGGGCAAGTCCGGCACAACCGGGGGATTTATCCACTCTCCACGAGAATATTCGTCTCTTTCCCTGCGCTTTCTTAGAATTGCCACCGTGTTCCTACCGACTGCTGCGCGAACCGGCTTGCCTAAAAACCGCGCGTAGCCTCTAATCCTACCGCTACGCCTGCCAGAGGGGGATCTCAGGGCAGGCGGGCAGCCGGAGGAGGCCCCGTCAGAGAGCCGCAACCGGTTCAATAAAAAGAAGCACAAGCTTGCGGGACAAAAACAATGGCGGCAGACCGCGCACAAAATCTACAAGACACCTTCCTTAATCACGTTCGTAAAACAAAAACGCCACTGACGATATTTCTGGTCAACGGGGTAAAGCTGCAGGGCATTGTCACGTGGTTCGACAATTTCTGCTTGCTGCTGCGGCGCGACGGTCACTCGCAGCTTGTCTACAAGCATGCGATCTCGACCATCATGCCCGGCGCTCCGATTCAGCTGTTCGAAGGTGGTGAGGACGCACCGGCTTGAGAGTGAACTGATTGGAACCCTTCAATCGTGAAGGGGGCGCCGACCGGACCAAGTCTAGGCCCGGGTCGGCGGGGGACCTGAGCATCGGGCGGGTGATCGTCATCGGCCCGTACCTGCGCACGCGCCGTGGCGACGGCGATGCGCAAACGGATTCCTCTGTCCGCGACTACGAAGCGCGGATCGAGGAAGCCGCCGGCCTCGCCGGTGCGATCGACCTCACCGTGGTGGAATCCATCGTCGCGCCGATCAGCCAGATCCGGCCTGCGACCTATCTCGGCAAGGGCAAGGTCGAGGAGATCAACGGTCTCGTCGCTGGCGACAAGGTCGAGCTCGTAGTGATGGATTGTGCGTTGTCGCCGATCCAGCAGCGCAATCTCGAGAAGGCCTGGAGCACCAAGGTGCTCGACCGTACCGGCCTGATCCTGGAAATCTTCGGCCGCCGCGCCAAGACCAAGGAAGGCGCACTGCAGGTCGAGCTCGCCCATCTCAACTACCAGCGCAGCCGCCTGGTGCGGTCGTGGACCCATCTCGAGCGCCAGCGCGGCGGCTTCGGCTTCATGGGCGGCCCGGGCGAAACCCAGATCGAGGCCGACCGCCGCCTGATTGGCGACCGCATCACGCGGCTTGAGAACGAGCTCAAGAAGGTGCAGGCGACGCGGCGGCTGCATCGCGCCGGACGCCAGCGCGTGCCGTACCGCGTCGTTGCGCTGGTCGGCTACACCAATGCCGGCAAATCGACCCTGTTCAACCGCCTGACGCGGGCCGACGTGCAGGCCGCCGACATGCTGTTTGCGACGCTCGACCCGACCTTGCGCGCGCTCAATCTGCCGCATGGCGGCAAGGCGATGCTGTCGGACACGGTCGGCTTCATCTCCAACCTGCCGACCCAGCTGGTGGCTGCGTTCCGCGCCACGCTGGAGGAGGTGCTGGAAGCCGACATCATCCTGCACGTTCGCGACATCTCCCACGAGGATGCGGAGGCGCAGGAGCGCGACGTCGAGGCGGTGCTGCACCAGCTCGGCATCGATCCCGACGCCGACGGCGGCCAGCGCATCATCGAGATCTGGAACAAGATCGATCGCTTCGACCCCGAGGAGCGGGACAATCTGCGCAACATCGCCGCGCGCCGGCCGCCCGAGCGGCCGTGCTTCCTGGTCTCGGCCGTCACAGGCGAGGGGATCGAGGAGCTCCTGACCGCGATCGAGGATCGCCTCGCGGCCAAGCGCATCACGCTCAATCTTTCGATCGCCGCCTCCGACGGCGCCGGCATCAGCTGGCTGCATCGCAATGCCGAGGTCCTGAGCAAGGAGCTCAATGGCGAGCGCTTCGACATGACGGTGCGGGTCGACGAGACCAAGCGCGACATCGTCATGTCACGATTCGATGCTCTGCCGCACGGGACGTAGCGTCCCGGACATCCGCGGCGGCAAGGGGATCGAAGGGGGATCGATGTTCAATCGTCGAGCATTTCTCGGCGGCGGCCTGGCGAGCGCTGCGGTCGCGGGCATTTCATCGCGTGGGGTTGCCGACAACGCTGCCTTCGTCGACGCCCCCGCGCTCCGGCCGGTGCTTGCGCGTCCGGACCGCATGTTTCGTGTCACGGTGTGCCTGCGTCCGTTTCGCGCCGCAGGTCCGCGCATCGAGGCGGAATGGATCGACAGCAAATACGTCGTGCACAATTACGGGCACGGCGGCAGCGGCTGGTCGCTGTCCTGGGGCGCCGCGCAGGAAGCCGTGCCGCTCGCTTTGCAATTGAGCGCGCGTAACATTGCGGTTCTTGGCGCCGGCGCGATCGGTCTGACGACGGCGATCACCGCCCAGCGGATGGGCGCGACCGTCACGATCTACGCCAAGGAGCGCTTCCCGCAAGTCCGCTCGGCGCGCGCGACCGGGGACTGGTCGCCGGATTCGCGGATCGCTATGGAAGCGGACGTCGCGCCTGACTTTGCCGACCGCTGGGAGCGGATGGCGCGCACAACCTTTGCCACCCATCAAAGCTATCTCGGCCTTGCCGGCAATCCGATCGAATGGACCGATCGTTATCTGCTCTCCGACGATGCGCCCGACGCCGACGGCCGTCCGCATCGACGCCAGCATGCCGCGGGCGACGGCCAGAAGAAATTCCTCGAATTGCGCGGCCGGATCAGGTCGCTCACGCCGCGATGGGACCTGCTGGCCGCCGGATCGAATCCGTTTCCCGCGCCATACGCCTGGAAGAGCGCCTCGCTGACCTACAACGTCACCGATCTCTACCGTCAGCTTGAAGCCGAGTTTCAGCGCGCGGGCGGGCGTTTCGTGCCGACCGAGTTGCACACGCCGTCCGATCTTTCGAAGATCCGCGAAACCGTCATCGTCAACTGCACCGGCTACGGGGCCCGTGCGTTGTTCCGGGACGAGAGCATCGTTCCGGTGCGCGGCCAGATCGCCTGGCTCATTCCGCAGCCGGATGTCAATTACGGCGTCTTCTACCGCAACCTCAGCGTCCTCGGCCGGCGCGACGGCATCGTCGTCCAGCCGGTCGGCGAGAACGACTATTTCGGCTTCAACGACGACAACGAAACGCCTGACCTCGCGGCCGCGCGCCAGGCGGTGGACGACGCCGCGAAGCTGTTCATTCGGGCCTGAACGGCCCTCCGGCACGGCACCTCGCAATCGCCCGAAATGTGACGGTGCCGTGACGCGGCCTCACTCGACCACGCCTGCGGCGTGCCGCCGCACTTTCTGTTTGAAATCTGCGCCGCCTTGGTTCATTGCGCTGCTGGACGCAAAGCCGAGGCCGATCGATGCAGGACACCAGCGAAACCATCACCAACGACACGCTCGCCGGCCAGAATGGGGACCTCGCCCATGTGCGGGCGCCCGAGATCGTCGATGCCCTCAATGCCCGGGAGCCGGCGGATGCGGCGACGCTCCTGCAGTCGCTGCCGGCTGAGAAGGCGATCGAGGTGCTCGACTTGCCCGGGCTCGACAACACCTGCGAGATCCTGGCCGAGCTGCCGAAGGACACCGCGGTGTCGCTGCTGTCAGGCGTCTCCGACGACCGCGCCGCCGACATCTTCAAGGAACTGGTCGAGCCGCTGCGCACCACGCTGCTCAACGGCCTCAATCCGGATACCCGTAACGTCATCTCCGGGCTGCTGGCCTATCCCGAGCGCAGCGCCGGCAGTATCATGACGACCGAATTCGTCAGCGTGCCCTCGAACTGGACCATCGCCGAAGTCCTGCATCACATCCGGATGGTCGAGCGCACCCGCGAGACCGTCTACTCGATCTTCGTGATCGATCCGGTCAAGAAGACCCTGATCCAGGCCGTGCCGCTGCGCCGCCTGATCTCGGCCGATCCACATGCCAATGTGCTGACCGCGGCACCGGCGCGCAAGCCGCTGATGATCTCGCCGGAGGCCGACCGCATGGAGGCGGCGCGGCTGATCTCGCGCTACGATCTGCTCGCGGTCGCCGTCGTCGACGGACCCGGCCATATCCTCGGCATCGTCACGGTCGACGACGTCATCGACGCCATCGTTGAGGAATCGACCGAGGATGCCCAGAAGTTCGGCGGCATGGAAGCGATCGACGAGCCATATCTGCGGATCGGCTTCCTCGAAATGATCAAGAAGCGCGGCGGCTGGCTGTGCGCGCTGTTCCTCTCGGAAATGCTGACCGCCACCGCGATGCAGTCGTACCAAAGCGAACTCGAGAAGGCGATCGTCCTGACCCTGTTCATTCCGCTGATCATGAGCTCCGGCGGCAATTCCGGCTCGCAGGCCACCTCGCTCCTGATCCGCTCGCTGGCGCTGCACGAGGTCCGGCTGCGCGACTGGTGGCGCGTCGCCATGCGCGAACTGCCGACCGGTATCGTGCTTGGCTCGATCCTGGGCTTGATCGGCATCGTCAGGATCACGCTCTGGCAGACGATGGGCCTGTTCGACTACGGCCCGCATTGGATGCTGGTGGCGATCACCGTTGGCGCCGCGCTGGTCGGCATCGTCACCTTCGGCTCGCTGTCCGGATCGATGCTGCCATTCATCCTCAAGCGCATCGGCTTCGATCCGGCGAGCGCGTCCGCGCCGTTCGTCGCGACACTGGTCGACGTCACCGGCCTCGTGATCTATTTCGGCGTTGCGGCGGTCATCCTGCACGGCACGCTGCTGTAAGCCGCATCATCCGGCAAACAGCTGGCTTGCGGCAAAATCGATGAACGCGCGCAGCCGGGTCGAGCCGTATCTGCCGGAGGGCCACAGCATCCAGAACGCGGCTTCGATCGTCTCCTGCGGCAGCACGATCTGCAACTGACCGGTTTCGAGCGCGTCGCGCATCAAGAAGTCGGGCGCCCAGGCCAGCCCCAGGCCTGCAACCGCTGCTGCACGGACCGCCTCGATGTTCGAGCAGATCACGTGGGGCGTCGCGTCCTCGATCGCGGCCTGTGTGCCGCTGGCCAGTTGCCACGCCTGCAGCACGTCGGTGTCGGGATGGCGGAAGCGGATCAGGCGATGCGCCGACAGCGCCGCGTGATCGGCGGGTTCGCCGCATTCGGCGAGGTAGGACGGCGCGGCATAGACCGAGAGACGGAACGGCGGCAGCCTGCGCGACATCAGGCCGGAATCGGGCAGGGCACCGCTGCGGATTGCAAGATCAAAACCCTCCGTCACCAGATCCCTGATGCGGTCGTCGAAATCCAGATCGAGCCGTATCTTCGGATGCGCTTGCGCGAAGGCCGCCAGATGCGGCGCGAGGAAGCGATAGCCGGCCGCGGGCAGGCTGATCCGCAACAGGCCTTGCGGTTCGCCCACTGATGCCGACAGCAGCGCGGTGGTCTCGCGCCAATCGTCCTGCAGCCGCCGCGCGCGGCCGAGCAGCAATTCGCCTTCGGAGGTCAGGCTGACGCGTCGCGTGGTTCGCGTGAACAGGCGCACGCCGAGCTGGGCCTCCAGCATGGCGATCGCCTTTCCGGTCGCGGACGGCGACAGGCCGAGCTTTCTCGCGGCAGCCGCAAAGCTCAGCGTTTCGGCGACGGTGACGAAGGTGACGAGTGAGGGCGGGTCTTCCATGGCGGCAGATTAGCGAATTCCGGTCGCGGATGTCGCGAGTTTCCGCCCG
>DASVOL010000104.1:0-2841 GCA_036383375.1 Bradyrhizobium sp.
CGCCGGCAATTCCCTGCACCTTGCACAAGCAAAGACGAACCCCGCGGGCGACACGGGTCCAGCCGCGGAACAACCGCAAAGCGCGGAGGCGCTCGCCCGCGAGCTCGCGACGGCGCGGAAGGATATCGAATTGCTGCAGGGCCTACTGACCAAGGAACGTGAAAATTCGGTTCAGGTCGAAAATTCTCTGCAGAGCGAAGCCGAGAAATTGAAGAAATCGCTGAAGAGCGCGCCGCCGGGCGATGTGGCGGACTTGCAGAGATCGTTGCGCGAGGAGCGTGGGCGGACCGCGCAGCGGGAACAGGAGCTGGCGGCGGCTCGTCTCGACCTGGACAAGTTGGCGGCACTGCTGGTCAAGTCGAACGACGAGACCGCGAAGCTGAAGGCGGTTTCGCAAAGCGGCGCAACGGACGTGCAGAAGCCGCTGGCGCAGGAGCGCGAGCGGGCCGCGCGGCTGGAGAAGGACCTGGCGGCGGCGCGTCTTGACATGGAAACGCAGACCGCGCTGGCGGCCAAGGCAAGCGATGAAGCGGCTAAGCTGAAGACCGCCTCGCAAAGCGGTGCAGCTGACTTGCAGAAGTCGCTGGCGCAGGAGCATGAGCGGGCCGCACGGTTGGAGCTGGACCTCGCGGCGGCGCGTCGTGACGTGGAAGCGCAATCGGCGCTGGCGGCCAAGGCGAGCAGCGAACTGGCCAAGCAGAAGCTGGCAACTGACGCCGGCGCTGTGGAACTGCGTCAATCGGTGCAGAAGGAGCACGAGCGGGGCGAAGCGCTGGCGCGGGATCTCTCGATGGCGCGCAGCAAAGTCTACGCATACGAGGCTCAGGCGGCCAAGGCCAGTGACGAAGCCGCAAAGCACAAACAGGCGGAATCAAGCGATACCGCCGAGTTGCGACAATCGCTCCAGCGGGAGCAGCAGCGGGCTGAACAGCTGGCTCGTGATCTTGCAACAAAGAGCCGCGAACTCGATGCCCAGGCCGAGCGGGCAGCCGCAGCGAACACGCAAGCCGTCGGAGCGAAGCAAGCCGCGGAGCAGGCTGCGGCTGAGCAGCGCGGCCTGCTGCAGAAGGAGCGTGGCAGGACCGCGCAATTGGAGCGGGATCTTGCTTCGGCGCGCCGCGAGGTCGGTGCGCTCGCCGCGAAAGTGCCGCCCGTCGCGTCGCAGGTCGCCACCACCGGCACTGCCGGCAAGTCGGTACAGGACGCGCCGGCGGTCGCAGCGGTGGTGTCAACCGAGGTCGCGGCGACGCGAACTGCGGGCAAGGTCGAGGCCGCCCCTGACGACAGTGCGCAAGAGGCGAGACTGATGGCGCGGGCCCGCCTGCTGCTGGAGCAGGGTGACATCGGTGCCGCGCGGATCGTGCTGGAACGCGTCGCCGAGACGGGCAGCGCCCAGGCCAGCTTCGCGCTCGCGGAAACCTACGATCCGCTGACCCTCTCGACCTGGGGAACGTATGGAACGCGCGGCGATGCGACCAAGGCCCGCGATCTCTACGCCAAGGCTGAGGCCGGTGGAATCAAGGAGGCAAAGGCGCGATTCGAGGCGCTGCGCTGATCGAACGATCCTTGCAGCAAGGACGCGCCGACGTGAAGTCGTGCAAAGGAGCTGACCGATGAAAAGGTCTACCGGATTGCGCCTGGCGTTCCTGATTGCGACCCTGGTGTCGTTGCTATCAGTGCCGCAACCACCCGCGGCGGATGCGCGGCCGCAACATGGTCAGCCTCACAAGGCTCGCCTGATCCGGGCCGAGCCGTCTCAGCCGAGGCCCGAGGCTCTGGCCATGAATGCCTGGGTCGTGGGCCTCGCCGGCGGCCTGCTCGAGGGCGCGCCGATTCGCCTGGCCGCGGAGATGGCCCGGGTGACCGATGACGGCGACAATCTGCACGTTCTGCCGGTGGTGACGCGAGGGGCCGTGGAGAATCTGAACTCGCTGCTCTATTTGCGCGGCATTGACGCTGCGATCATCAATTCCGACGCACTCGAGGAATACAAGAGCCAGGTGCCGGACATCCAGCGACGGATCGCCTACGTCCTGAACCTGTTTCCATCCGAACTGCATATCTTCGTCCGGCCGGAGATTCAGAGTCTGAGCGACCTCGCCGGCAAGAAGGTGAATTTCAACAACCAGGGCACGGCCGCGGCCTATTCAGGTCCGCTGATCTTCAGTCGCCTCGGCATCGAGGTCGAGAAGACCTTCATTCCGCACCAGGTCGCGCTCGAGCAGATGCGGAAAGGCGAAATGGCGGCCGTCGTCTTCATCACCTCGAAGCCGGTCGATGCCTTTGTGAAAGGCCGGTTTGAATCGGGCTTCAAGTTCCTGCCGGTCCCGTATGACAGCAAGTTCGAGGACTATTATCTGCCGGCGACTCTCGATGCCGCCGATTACCCAAATCTGATCAAGTCGGGTGATCGCGTCGCCACGATCGCCGTGCCGACCGCTCTCGTCGCCTTCAATTGGCCGGCCGGCACCAATCGCTTCGAGCGTGTTGCGCGTTTCGTCGATCATCTGTTCTCGCGTATCGACAGGCTGCAAGGACCCGGCTTCGACCCGAAGTGGAAATCGATCAACCTCGGAGCAACCGTGCCGGGTCTCGCGCGCTTTCCCGCGGCGCAGGCGTGGCTCGATCGTCAGTCGTCGACGGCACGGGCATCGCGATGACCAGGATCGCCGCCCCGCTTCTTGCGGCAATCGCCGTCGTCAACGGCGTTGCCCTGGCGCAAGGGGTGGAAGATCCCATGGCACAGCTGCGCGCCTGCTCCCAGCTGCAACGTGAAGCGCGTCTGGAGTGCCTCGACAAGCTGTCGCACGCCGCCGCTCCGACCCGCCGCGAAGCGTCGAG
>DASVOL010000105.1:0-6820 GCA_036383375.1 Bradyrhizobium sp.
TCGGCTTCCGCCTTGCTGTTGGAATAGTTGATGATGAGGCGCGCGCCCTGCGTGGCGAGGATTTGCGCGGTGGCGGCGCCGAGGCCCGATGCCGATCCCGTCACGATCGCGCACAAACCATCCTTGGACATCTGCATTTTCCTTGTTGTTGTGAGCCAGATGAACTCCGGCGGCGGCGTACCATATCGCGCGGGATGCCATCTGCAAACCGCGCCAAAGCCTCAGGCGCAGGTCCTCACGTATATGCGTTCAGGCCCTTCTGCAGGCTGGCCCACTGTGCTTCGTCATGGCCGCAGATGATCTTGACGCCGGATGCCTCGAGCCTGGCGATCTCGTCGAGCGAGTTCAGGAACTGGTCGACGTCGAGGCTGTTGCGCGGTGAGGTCCGCTGATCGAGATTGGCGCGCACGCTGAGCGAGTCGGACGCCAGCAGATATTCGCCGCTGTTGTCGAGCTTGACCAGCGCGCCGGTCGTCCCCTTCGAATGTCCCGGCAGCGGCACCAGCGTCAGTTTGCCGTCGCCGAACACGTCCATCTGCCGGTCGAAGATTTCCATCTTCAGCGGATGATCCCAATCCGCTCTGATGTATCCGCGATCGAACGCGTTGTCCGCATTCGCGGCCTCGACCTCGAGGGCGTGAACGAAGATCGTCGCCTTCTTGAAGAAGGCGTTGCAGCCGCAATGATCAGTGTGCAGGTGAGAGCAGATCACCACGTCGATATCGTCGGGGCCAAGGCCGACCGCCTTCAGGCTCGTCAGCACATGATCGTCCGCCGGCATGATCGGCTGCATGTACTTGGCGAGCGTGCCGAGCCGCCCTTCGGGATCGGTCGCGACGTCGGGATGGCATCCGGTGTCGAACAGCACATTGCCCTGCGTATGCCGCAACAGCACGCAGGCAACCGGCAGATCGATCATCTCGCCGCGCTCAGCATCAGGCAGATAGGTCCGCCTCGCCATCCGCAGACGTCCGCCCGACAGCATATGCATCTTCATCTCGTTACCTCCCGATTCGGCTTCAAACTACATATGAGTTTTTTAGAAACTCATAATCAATTTGACAGCACATTACTCGCCCTTATAGCTTCCGCGCAACGCCGCGATCGCGGCAACGCGCTCAACGAAGCAGCTCTCCTGGACCGGCATCGTTGACATCGACCTGCGACCGCCAGAAGGAAGCTTCGCCACGATGTACACCGTGTTCAGCGTGTTCGCTGCGACTGCAGATGCGGCAGCCTTCAAACCCTTCCTCTGCATTCCCGCGCGTCCCGACCGCGGCTATTTTCCCGATGGCGTCGAACTGTCCTATGGCGAGATTGCGCGGCAGATCTGCGCATTGCGCGAACAATACCGCGCAGCCGGCTTTGGGCATGGGCACCGCGCCTGCCTGTTGCTGGAGAACCGGCCCGATTTCATCGTGCACTGGCTGGCGCTCAATGGCCTCGGCGTCTCGATCGTTCCGATCAACCCGGCCTATCGCGCGGCGGAAATCGAATACCTGATTGCGCATGCCGAGCCCGACCTGATCGTCACGTTGCACGATCAGAAGGAATTGCAGAAGGCGCTGAGCGGCGCGGTGCCGGTGCTCGAAGTATCCGGCGACGATCTCGGCGCCAGCGTGACGCAGATTCCGCAAGCCCTGAGGCCGCCGCCGCGCGCCGGCGAGCCAGGAAGCGAGACCGAGGCCGCGCTGCTCTACACGTCAGGCACGACGGCGCGTCCGAAGGGCTGCATCCTGACCAACGAATACGTGGTCTCGACCGGACGCTGGTACGTCAGCCACGGCGGCGAAGCGACCTATCATGCCGGAACTGAGCGCCTCTACAGCCCGCTGCCGCTGTTCCACATGGCCGGTCTGACGCTGACCCCGATCGCGATGCTGCTGACCGGCGGCTGCCTGATTTTGCCGGAGCGCTTCAACGCCAAATCGGCCTGGCGCGACATCGTCTCATGCCGCGCAACCGTGTTGCACTATCTCGGCGTGATCGTCGCGGCCCTGCTCGCCCAGCCAGAAACGGAGGACGAGAAGGTCCATGCGCTGCGCTTCTCGATGGGCGTTGGCGCCAATCCCGAGCAGCGCGCGCGAGCCCGCGAGCGTTTCGGCATCCCCTTCGTCGAGGGCTGGGGCATGACGGAGACCGGACGCAGCCCGTTCAACACGGTCGAGCCGCGCCATCTCGAGACCAACACCATCGGCCGCAGCGTGCCCGGCCTCGAGACGACGATCCTCGATGCCGACGACAACGTGGTGGTGCCGGGCACGGTTGGCGAACTCTGCGTGCGCCATTCGGCAGCGACGCCGCGGCGCGGCTTCTTCTCCGGCTATCTGAAGGATCCCGAAGCCACCGAGCAGGCCTGGCGCGGCGGCTGGTTTCACACCGGCGACAGCGCCTGGCAGCACGCCGATGGCGCGTTCGTGTTCGTCGACCGGCTGAAGCATCTGGTGCGGCGCGCCGGCGAAAACATTTCGGCGGCGGAGATCGAGTCCGTTCTGTCAACATCCGGCCTGGTCAAACAGGCGGCGGTCGTTGCCGCGCGCGATCCGATCCGCGACGAGGAGGTTGCGGCCTTCATCGTCATCAACGACGGCGCCGTCGCGTCGCGCGAGCTCGCGCAACGGATCTTCCATTTCTGCCGCGAGCGCCTCGCGCCGTTCAAGCTGCCGGCATGGATCGCCTTCGTCGGCGAACTGCCGCTGACCTCGACCAACAAGATCCAGAAGCACACGCTGCTCGGCCCGGACAAAGACCCGCTGTCGCATCCCGGCATGATCGACCTGCGGCAAGAAAAGACCAACGCCATAAGGCAATCGAACTAGAGGAAACCAGGGACAATGACATCGAGTTACGGATGGCTCGCCGCGAGCGCTGCATTGCTGACCGCCACCTTCGCAGCCGCGCCATCCCACGCGCAGATCTCCGACGACATGGTGAAGATCGGCGTGCTCACCGATCAGGCCGGCCTCTATGCCGACGCTGCCGGCCCCGGCGCGGTCGAAGCGGTCCGGATGGCGATCGCGGATTTCGGCGGCAAGGTTTTGGGCAAGCCGATCGCGATGGTCGATGCCGACCATCAGAACAAGGCCGACATCGGTGCCGGCATCGCGCGGCGCTGGTACGAGCAGGAGAATGTCGACGTCATCGTCGATTTCGCCAATTCCGCCGTCGCCTTCGCCGTGCTCGAACTCACCAAGCAGAAGAACAAGGCGATGCTGGTGTCTTCGGCCGGCTCCTCCGATCTGACCGGAAAGGGCTGCTCGGTCAATTCGGTACAGTGGACCTACAACACCTATGCGCTCGCCAACAGCACGGTTCGGGCGCTAGCCAAGGGAGGCGCCAAGAGCTGGTACTTCGTCACAGTTGACTACGCCTTCGGCCACGCGTTGCGTAACGACGCGGCCAAGACCGTGGAGAAGGTCGGCGGCAGCATCGTCGGCGATGTGCGGCACCCGCTCAACAGTATGGATTTCTCGTCCTATCTGCTGCAGGCCCAGAGCTCGAAAGCGGACGTGATCGCCTTCGCCAACACCGGCGGCGACCTCGCCAATTCGATCCGGCAGGCGCAGGAATTCGGGCTGGCGCAGAAGCAGAAGCTCGCGGCCTTCCTGATGCAGACCAGCGACATCCACGCGATCGGCTTGCAGGCCGCCCAGGGGCTGCAACTCGCGACCGCCTTCTATTGGGATCTCGACGACAAGACCCGCGACTTCGCCGCGCGCTTCATGGCCAGGACCAACAAGCGGCCAACCATGGTACAGGCCGGGCTCTACTCGGCAGTGATGAACTATCTCAAGGCTGTCGAGAAGTCCGGCACCGACGATGGCCCCAAGGTGATCGCGCAGATGAAGGACATGCCGATCGACGACTTCTTTGCTCGCAACGCCTTCCTGCGCGAAGACGGCCAGCTGATCCACGACATGTATCTCGTGCAGGTGAAATCGCCGGCCGAATCCAAGGGCGCCTGGGACTACGAGAAGCTGGTTCAGGTCATCCCGGGCAAGGAGGCCTTTGCGACGCCAGAGGAGAGCGCATGCCCGCTGCTGAAGAAATGAGGCGTTCACAAATTCGCAAGACCACAGGGAAGAAACCACAAGCAAGGCTGGATATCGCATGACCGAACTGCCGCTGCTCTTCACCCCGCTACAACTGCGCGATCTCGCACTGAAGAACCGGATCATGGTCTCGCCGATGGCGACCTATTCGGCGCAGGACGGACGCGCGACCGATTGGCACACCGCCCATATCGGCAAGCTCGCCGCCGGCGGCGCCGGCCTCGTGTTCGTCGAGCAGAGCTCGGTGAACACCCAGGGACGCATCACCCATGGCTGCCTCGGCATCTGGGATGATGCGCACATCGCGGATCATGCCGCGCTCGCCGCGCTGATCCACAGCTTCAACGCCAAGGCTGCGATCCAGATCGCCCATGGCGGCCGCAAGGGCTCATCGCAGCGGCCGTGGGAAGGCGGCAATCCGCTCGGCGAAGCCGACATCAAGGCCCGCAATGAAGGCCCGTGGCCAATCGCGGCCTCGAGCGGCATTCCGTTCGACGACGGCTGGCCCGCTCCGCAGATGCTGACATCAGAGCAGATCGATGCCCTGGTCGACGACTATCGCCAGGCGTTCCGCCGCGCCAGGGCCGCCGGTTACGACGTCATCGAGCTGCACTGCGCGCACGGCTATTTGATGCACTCATTCCTGTCGCCGCTGGCCAACAACCGCAACGACGAGTATGGCGGGTCGCGCGAAAATCGCATGCGTTTGCCGCTGCGGATCGCAGGCATCATGCGCGAGGAGTGGCCCGACCACCTGCCGGCCTTCGTGCGCATCTCGTCGGTCGACGGCGTCGACATCGGCTGGGGAATCGAAGACTCCATCGCGTTCGCGACCGAGCTGAAGGCGATCGGGATCGACATGGTCGACTGTTCCTCGGGCGGCATGAAGCTGCCGCGCGGCAATTCGCTGGTATCGCGCACCCCGGGCTTCCAGGTGCCCTTCGCCGAGCGCATCCAGAAGGAGGCCGGCATGCCGACGGTCGCGGTGGGATTGATCCGCGAGCCGGACTATGCCGAAGCCATCTTGCGGGACGGCAAGGCGACGCTTATTGCACTCGGCCGCGAACTGCTGTGGAATCCGAACTGGCCCGCGCAGACGGCACTCGCGCTCGGATGCGATCCCGAGTGGACGAGCTGGCCGGAGCAATATGGCTGGTGGCTGAAGCGGCGGGTGGCGCAGCAGGGACGATAGCGATGCCGGTGGCGAAGAAAGATTTGGCGACTTCCGGTCCTGCGGCCGGCGCGCGGTCTTTCGACGGCCCCGATTTCCCCGGCGATACCTCGCGCGACCTGCCGAAGATGGACAATGCGGTCAAGTCGGCGCGGCGCGTTTTCGACGTGCTCGAGTTCTTCGAAGAGCACCAGCGGGCGGCCTCAGCCATCGAGGTCGCCGCCGCCTTGAGGTTCCCGCAATCCAGCACCTCGGCGCTGATGCGGACGATGACCGCGTTCGGCTATCTGCATTACGACACCAGCCGCCGCACCTACATCCCGACGCCGCGGATCTCGATGCTGGGGCACTGGCTGAGCCCGGCCCTGTTCACGCGGGGGCGTCTGATCAATCTGATGAACGAGCTCTCCGACAAGACCGGGGAGACCATCATGCTCGCGGTGCGCAACGGGCTCAGCGCGCAGTATGTTCACATCATCCAGGCCAGACTGCCGATGCGGCTGTATGTCAAGGCCGGCACGCTGCGGCCGCTGGCGCGATCCGCATCGGGTTACGCGCTGCTGTCGGCATATCCGGACAAGGAGGTGCGCCGCCTGGTGCGCCTGATCAACGCCAACGAGCCGCGGCCCGACCGACAGATCGACATCAAGGCGTTGTTGCTGGAGCTGAAGAGGGTCCGCACCAAGGGGCATGCCTTCTCGCTCGGCCTGGTCACGCCGGGCGCGGGGGCCGTCGCCATGAACCTGCCGCCGATTGCGGAATCGAATGAACCGCTGGTGCTGTGCGTCGCCGGACTGAACGACGCGCTGGTCACCCAGGAGACCGGATTCGCCGACTTGATGCGGAAGGCGATCGAGTTTCATCTGGCGGACTGAACTGATGTCGCCGGCCAATTCATTGACGCGTGGCATACAAACCGAAGCGGTCGAAAGTTCACTATGCGGAATTCATGCGCCCCATCCGGCTTCATGCCGTCCGCGCAAGTGGCCCTGCGGGCAACGCTTGTCACGGCTATGGCTTTTCCGCATCATTGAGCGCAAGACAACATCGCAAGCAGGGTCAGCCGAACGGCGAGCCCCAAGCCAATCAACACGAGGAACGCTGTGGCGGAGAGTGAGAACATCGTCGCCGAGACCGCGGAAAAGATTTTCGCCGATCTCGCGGATGCCCAAACCATCAATCACGACAAGCACGGCGCATGGAAGGCGCCGCTGTGGCAGGCGTTGACCGAAGCCGGCCTGCCGCTGTCGTGGGTGCCCGACGATCTCGGCGGTTCCGGCGCCAGCCTCGCGGAAGGTTTCAGCGTCCTCAACGTCGCCGGGCGGCATGCGATCGCTGTTCCGCTGGCCGAAACAATGCTGGCCGGCTGGCTGCTGACGCAAGGCAAGATCGCCTCCCCGGAAGGCGAGATGACGGTTGTCCCGGCGAGCCCGAAGGACCGCATCACGGTTGGCGCCGACGGCAGCCTCTCCGGCCGCGCCCGTGGCGTACCGTTCGCCAAGGACGCAAAACATTTCGCGGTGCTGGCAGCCGGCAATGGCGGCATCTCGATCGCGCTGGTCGATGCCGCGAAGTGCCGGATCGAATCCGGCATCGG
>DASVOL010000106.1:0-3352 GCA_036383375.1 Bradyrhizobium sp.
TCAACACCACGACCAGCGGCGACCGGCTGTCGCCGAAGATCACGGTCGGCGTCACGCCGGTGGCCGGCTTCACGCCCTATGTGAGCTATGCCGAAGGCTATCGCGCGCCGTCGATCACCGAGACCCTGATCGCGGGCGGCCACGCCACCGGCGGCGGGCCGGCACTGTTCAACTGCCCCGACGGCACCAGCGGCCTGTTCTGCTTCCTGCCGAACGCGGCGCTGCGACCCGAGGTCGGCAAGAACAAGGAAGCCGGCATCAATCTGAAGTATGACGGCATCTTCACCGCGAATGATTCATTCCGCGGCAAGATCAACGTGTTCCACAACGACGTCGACGGCTATATCGACCTCGTCGCGTCGGCGCCGACCACGACGCCGTTCGGACGCTTCAGCCAGTTTTACCAGTACCAGAACATCGCCCACGCCCGCATCGAGGGTTTTGAGCTCGAGACGATGTATGACGCGGGCGACTGGTTCGTCGGCGTCGCCGGCCATCTGATGCGCGGCCGGAACACCGCGACCAATGTCGGGCTCGCCACCATCACGCCGCGCAAGGTGACGACGACGGGCGGCGTCCGCCTGCTCGATCGCACGCTGATCGTTGCCGCGCAATGGTCCTCGTTCGGCGCCAACAACGATTTGCCGGCGGGCTATCTGCCCTCGACCGGCTATGAACTGGTCAATCTCTATCTGACCTGGAACGCCACCAAGGACATCACCTTCACGGCGTCGGTCGACAATCTTTTGAACCAGTACTACCGGCCTTATGCGATCCCAGGCTCCTCGAGCGACGGCACGACGCAGAACGACGTGCTGTTCTCGAGCCCCGGTGCGGGCACAGTCTACAAGGCCGGGCTGAAGATTCACCTAGGTGGAGCGTAACGCGACGAGCCGATCATTCCATCCAGGTTGCTCCGGCCGCGCTGGTGCCCCCAGCGCGGCCTTGGCCTATTCATGATATCAACGAGATCAACCGGCAGGATCCAACGCATCGTCCGAGGCATCCGCCGTCAAACAGGAGAAGGCTTTCATGTTCATCGCAATGAACCGGTTTCAGGTGATCAAGGGCAAGGAACAGGCGTTCGAGACGGTCTGGAAGACCCGCGAATCCTATCTCGGCGATCTGCCGGGATTCATCGAGTTTCACCTCGTGAAGGGTCCCGAGGCCGAGGACCACACGCTCTATGCGACCCATACGGTGTGGGCCAGCAAGGGAGCATTCGAGGACTGGACCAAATCGGATGCGTTCCGTCGCGCCCATTCCCGCGCCGGCAACGAGACCGGAGGCAGCCTCTATCTCGGCCATCCCCGATTCGAGGGTTTTGAGGTGCTGATCACCGAGCGCGCCAAGAGCCCGGCGTGACGGAGGCGGCTGTGCAGAACGCCGAGCTTGCAGGGTTGAAGGCCTACATGGCCGACAATCCCGGCGCAGTCATCGAGGACGTCGCGCGCGAGCGCAAGGTGACGCCGCGTGCGGTGCTCGAGGCGTTGCCCGAAAGCATGGTGCGGATCGGTGGCAGCGAATTCGTCGCCGCGATGCAGGACGTCGCGGAGTGGGGCGAGGTGACGCTGATCGTGCACACCGACGATGCGATCTTCGAGTTCACCGGCGCCATTCCGAAAGGCGAGGTTGGCCGCGGCTATTTCAACCTGATGCAGCCGAAGGGCCTGCACGGCCACCTCAGGCATGAGCGCTGTGCGGCGATCGCGTTCGTCGAGCGGCCCTTCATGGGCAAGGTGTCGGCCTTCATCGCCTTCATCAATCTCGACGGCGGTATCATGTTCAAGGTGTTCGTCGGCCGCGACGAGACGCGCGCGCTGCGCGGCGACCAGCTGGTGCGCTTCCATGCGCTGGCGGACCGCCTCGCACCGAAGGCGGGTTGAGACCGACGAAAGACGGGAGGCGACCATGTCGCATCGCAGGCTTGGGCGACGGATCGGGATGTTGGCGGGCGCCATGTTCGGAATGCTGCCGGGCACGAGCCGTGCCGTGGCCGACGCCGTGCTGCTGCCGCGCAACCTCTCGCCCTGGGGCATGTTCGAGAGCGCGGACATCGTCGTCAAGGCCGTCATGATCGGCCTCGCCTTCGCCTCGCTCGTGACCTGGACGGTCTGGCTCGCTAAGACGGTCGAGATCCGCCGCAAGACGACACTTGCACGGCAGCGGATCGGGCTGCTGGAGCGCGACACGCAACTCGCCGAGGTCGAGCAGGCCAGCCGCGACGGCAGCGATGCCGTCGCGCAGATCGTGCAATCGGCCTCGCGCGAGGCCGCGCTGTCCGGCGGCATGTTCGACGACGGCTTCAAGGAGCGCATCGCGCTGCGGCTGGAGCGGGTCGAGGCGGCGATGTCGCGGCAGATCGCGCGCGGCACCGGCGTGCTCGCAACCATCGGGGCCACTGCGCCGTTCGTCGGCCTGTTCGGCACGGTGTGGGGCATCATGAATGCCTTCATCGGCATCTCCGAGGCCCACACCACCAATCTCGCCGTGGTCGCGCCTGGCATCGCCGAGGCGCTGCTGGCGACCGCGCTCGGTCTCGTCGCTGCGATCCCCGCGGTCGTGATCTACAATCACCTGACCCGTTCGATCGCGGCCTATCGTGCTCTGCTCGGCGACGCCTCGGTGATGGTGATGCTGCTGGTGAGCCGCGAGGGCGATCGCAGCCTGTTCCGGCTGGCGCGCGCCGCGGAGTAGGCGATGGGTGCGAAGCTCGGCTCAGGCGGCGCATTCGGTAGCCGGCGTCGCGGCGACGACGACCTCGTCGAGGCGCATGAGATCAACGTCACGCCATTCATCGACGTGATGCTGGTGCTGCTGATCATCTTCATGGTGGCGGCGCCGCTCACGACCGTCGACCTCGGCGTCGATCTGCCCGCTTCGACCGCCGAGCCGCAGCCGCGGCCGGACAAGCCGGTGTTCGTCACGGTGAAATCAGACCTTTCGGTCGCCGTCGGCGAAGACGTGATCGCGCGCGATGCGTTGACCTCAACGCTCGATGGCGCGACGCAAGGCAAGAAGGACGAGCGCATCTTCCTGCGTGCCGACAAAGCGGTCAGCTATGGCGACCTGATGGAGGTAATGAACCTGTTGCGCAATGCCGGCTATCTGAAGATCGCGCTGGTCGGCCTCGACGGGCGAAGCTAGCGCATGATCCGGAAAAGTGGGTACCGGTTTTCCCTCGCGACAAACGCGGAACGCGTTTGCGCGGAGATCAGGCGCAAACAAGACGAATCGCGATGAACGCGTATGCGCTTCATGATGCGGGCGACGCTATCAGGCTGAGGCGGTGGGGCCTGTCGGCGGCCGCGATCCTGGCTGCGCATGCGGCGCTGATTGCGCTCGGCGTCAC
>DASVOL010000107.1:0-2417 GCA_036383375.1 Bradyrhizobium sp.
GTCGCGGATGCCGCAACGTCGAAGATCATCTCGACGCCCTGGTTGTCGATCATGTCGCGGGCGATGTTGGCGGCAAGGTCGGCCTTGTTGAGGTGGTCGCCGACCACGATCTCGACCTTGCGGCCGAGCACCGTGCCGCCGAAATCCTCGACCGCCATCTTGGCGGCGGTTTCGCTGCCCGAACCGGTGATGTCGGCATAGAGGCTCGACATATCGAGGATGCCGCCGAGCTTCAGCGGAGGCTTGTCCTGCGCCAGCGACGCATTCGCCGAGATCGCAAACACACAGGCCAACACGCCGGCCAAAACCCGTCTCATTCAGATCCTCCCTTGAAGAGCGGACCTCATTCCATCAGGTCCGTGTCGAGGGCCGGATCATGCCGCATGGCCCGCACTGCAGCAAGCCGCAGTGAGAGCAATCTGTTTTCCGCTAAGCGGAATGAAACGTCGCGCCGACCATTTCTCGGCGCGACGCGATCAGAGATGAAAGTCGGAAACGGTCTGATAGGGCGTCCCGGCCGGCAGCCCGAGGAACAAATACTGCATGCCATATTGTCCGGCAAACGCCGACGCCACGGTGTCCATGATGACGTGACCACCCAGATCCAGATGCAGTTCCGGGCGGGTGATCGGCCCGAGCGTGTAGGCCGGCGCAATGGTCTCATTGATGTGCAGCGCGTCGAAGGCGGCCGACACGGCGGACAGCGAGGCCGCATTGCCGGCGAGGTCGACGACGCTTGAGCCATTGGCCGCGAAGCCGGTCACGGCGAGCGAAGCGGTCCTGTTCGTCGACGACACGATGTGGTCGAACACCAGCTTCGAGGGATCGCCGAGCAACGCCGTCGCCGCGGCATCGTAGATTGCGCTGCCACCGTCGTTCAGCGTCAGCAGCGGCGTGCCGCTGACGACGTGAACCGCCTCGTTGAAGCCGACCGTCAGTTGCACCAGCGAGCCCGTCGCCGCAACGCCGCCGGACGGGGTTGCCGTGATTCCGGTGAGATGGGGCGCAATGGTGTCGAGGGTAAAGGTCAGGCTCGACGATGTGCTGACATTGCCGGCGGCGTCGACCTCCTGCACCGTCACGGTGTGCACGCCATCGGTTGTGAAGACCGGCGCCATCGCCGAGAAGCTCGACGCGCCGTCGGCCTTGAAACGCAGCGTGTCGGCTGGATCGGATTTGGTGTAGTCGATCAGCGGATTGCTGGTGATGTGATCGGCGCCGGAGAAGCCGGTGTCCTGGTGCAGTGCCAGCCCTGGCGCCGCCGGCGGCTTGGTGTCGCCGGTAAAGCTGACCGCGTTGCTCGCTCCACCGGCATTGCCGGCGACGTCGGTGTAGCTCGACGCGGTGACGGACAGGTTGGCCGACAGATGGTCGGTGACGTCGGCGGTGAAGACCGCGGTGTAGATGTCATGGCCTGCGCCGTTGACGCCGACATGGACGAGGCTGCCGAGCAGACCGCCATGGACGGCGATATCACCGAGCCCGAAGCCCGCGACCGCCTCGGAGAAGGTGAACGTCATCAGCGCCGCGTCGCCCGCGTGCAACACGGTATGGTCGGCCACGACCGCCACCGTCGGCGAATGCGTGTCGCCGCCGATCGTGGTGGTATTGCTCTCCGCACCGGCATTGCCCGCGTCATCGGTATAGCTCGAGCCCGCGACCCGGATCGAACCCGCCAGCACATCGTTGATGTCGGGCGCGAAGGTCGCGGTGTAGACGTCCTGGCCTGACACGTTGAGCCCGACATGGACCAGATTGGTCAGCACACCGCCGGCGACGACGGTATCTGCGAGCGTGAAGCTGGCGACATGCTCGGAGAAGGTGAAGGTGACAACCGAATTCTGGCCTGAAAGCAGCGTGCTTGGGCTCGCCACGACCGACACCGTCGGCGCCTTGGTATCGCCGGTGAAACTGACGGTGTTGCTAGCCGCACCGGCGTTGCCGGCGACGTCGGTATAGCTCCATGCCGTGACCTGCACCGAGCCCGCCTCGGCGTTGCTCTCGTCCGGCGTGAAGGTCGCGGTGTAGACGTCCTTGCCCGATGCGTTGACGCCGACATGGACCAGGTGGCCCAGCGCCCCGCCCTGCACTGTGACGTCACCGAGCGCGAAGCTCGCAATCTGTTCGGAGAAGGTGAACGTCACCAGCGCAGTCTGCCCCGCCAGCAGCGCGTTGCGATCCGCCGCGATCGACACCGTCGGCGCCAGCGTATCGCCGCCGATCGTGGCGGTGTTGCTCGCCGCACCGGCATTGCCGGCCAGATCGCTGTAGCTGGACGCATTGACTTTCACCGAGCCGGTCTCGGTGTCGCTGACATCAGGCGTGAAGGTCGCGGTATAGACGTCGTGGCCGGAGCTGTTGAGCCCGACATGCACGAGATGGCTCAGCGCGCCGCCATGGACGGTGGTGCCGACAAG
>DASVOL010000108.1:0-1678 GCA_036383375.1 Bradyrhizobium sp.
TCGTTCCTGGTGCGCCCGGCGCCGCAGGGAACGAACGTCGCGATCCCAACGGCCGGCAATGCGCCGCAAGCGGAATGGACCGTGGCGCAGGCGCTACGCACGCCGCAATTCATCACGCTCGCACTGGCGCATTTCGCCTGCTGCGCGGCGCATTCCGGCCCGATCTTCCACATGGTGTCCTACGCCATGGTGTGCGGCATCGCGCCGCTCACCGCGGTCACGGTCTACAGCCTCGCCGGCTTCTCCGGGCTCGGTGGACGGCTGCTGCTCGGGGTGCTGGCCGACCGGCTCGGCGCCAAGCCGGTGCTGGTCGGCGGTCTCCTCGTGCAGGCGCTGTCGATTGCGACTTATCTGGCGGTGGCGCAGCTCGGCGAGTTCTACGCGCTGTCGGTCGTGTTCGGGCTCGCCTATGGCGGCGTGATGCCGCTCTATGCCGTGCTGGTGCGCGAGTTCTTCGGCGCGCGCATCATGGGCACGGTGTTCGGCGCGGTGTCGGCCTTTGCAAGTCTCGGCATGGCGCTCGGGCCATGGGCCGGCGGTTACGTGTTCGACACGTTCCACGGCTACACGTGGCTGCACGCCGGTTCCTTCGCGATCGGCCTTGCCGCGGTCGCGGTGGCGCTGAGTTTCTCCACCAAGCGCCAGCCGTCGCTCGATCTCGGCCGCGCCGCCGCCTGAGCGCGGCTGCATGCATCGATCGCGCGGCCGCGATGGATAGCTGATCTGCATCGGCGCCGCCCCGCCTTGCCCTCCTTTGCCGGATGGGCCACCATCGCTTGGCCGCCAACAAGAATGACAGAAGGCGCCGAGGACACGCATGAACAAGCCGCAGGGAGTAGACCTTGTCGAGCGGGCGCGCGCGCTGGCGCCGCTGATCATTGCTGAAGCCGACGAGATCGAACGGACGCGGCGGCTGACGCCTTCCGTCACCGCGGCGCTGGTCGAGAACGGGCTCTATCGCGCGCTGCTGCCGAAGCGCTTCGGCGGCGCCGAGGCGACGCTGGACGCGTTCATGCAGATGCAGGAGGAGATCGCCAAGGCTGACGCCTCGACCGCCTGGTGCCTCGGCCAGTGCAGCGTCTGCGCCATGACCGCGGCCTATCTCGAGCCCGACGCAGCCAACGAAATCTTCAACACCGCGCCCGGCATCCTGGCCTGGGGCGCGATCGCCCATGAGGTGCGCGCCGAGCCCGGCGGCTACCGCGCCAATGCGCGCTGGGACTTCGCCTCGGGCTCGCGGCAGGCAAGCTGGCTCGGCGCCCATGTCCGCGTCGTCGAGGCGGACGGCTCGCCGCGCAAGAAGGCGGACGGTTCGCCGGAGATCCGCACCATCCTGTTCCCGATGTCGTCTGCTGTGATGTACGACGTCTGGGACGTGATCGGCCTGAAGGGCACCGGCACCGATTCCTATTCGGTCGACAATCTCTTCATCCCGGACAAATTCGCCGCGCTGCGCGACGATCCCGCCGCGTGCCGCGAGGGCGGCCCACTCTACAAGCTCTCCACCAACATGGTGTTCAGCATGGGCTTTGCCGCCACCTCGCTCGGCGTCGCGCGCGCCATGCTGGATGCGGCGACCGAGCTTGCCCGCGGCAAGACCCCGCAAGGCCTCAAGGCGATGCGCGACAACAACGCCGTGCAGGGCCAGATCGGCCGCACCGAGGCGAGCCTGCGCGCC
>DASVOL010000109.1:0-7126 GCA_036383375.1 Bradyrhizobium sp.
GATCCACGACGATCTGCCCGCCATGGACAATTCCGATCTGCGCCGCGGCCGCCCGACCCTGCACAAGGCCTATGACGACGCCACCGCGATCCTCGCCGGCGACGCGCTGCTGACGATTGCCTTCGACATCATCACCCGCGATGCGATCCACAAGGACGCCCAGGTGCGCCTGCTGTTGACCCGTGCGCTGGCACGCGCCTCCGGCATCGGCGGCATGGCCGGCGGCCAGATCCTCGACCTCGCCGGCGAAGGCCGCTTCGGCGATCGCGAGCCGGTCGACGTCGCGCGCGTGCAGCAGATGAAGACCGGCGCGCTGCTCCGCTTCGGCTGCATCGCCGGCGCGATCCTCGGCCAGGCCTCGCAGAAGGAATACCAGGCGCTCGACGATTACGGCAAAGCGCTCGGCGAAGCCTTCCAGATCGCCGACGATCTGCTCGACGTCGAGGGCGACGCCGCCGCACTCGGCAAGCCGGCCGGCGCCGACGCCGTGCTCGGCAAAACCACCTTCGTCACCCAGCTCGGCATCGACGGCGCCAAGCAGCGCGTGCGCGACCTCTTGGCGCGCGCCGACGCCGCGCTGTCGGTGTTCGGGAACCGGGGCGACGTGCTGCGCGCCGCCGCCCGATTCGTCGCAGAGCGGAAGAATTAGCGGAAAGCAAAGCGCGAAATGAACAAGGAGTTCGACGATCGCCTTGTTCGTTTCCGCAAGCTGCCGATGCCGGTCCGCGTGGTGGTGGGCCGGCCACGCACCTTCGTTTCGATCGCGGTCGGCATCGCCGTCGCGCTGCTGATCCCCGGCCCGATGCGCCTCGTCACGCGCATGCTCGCCGGCTGGGACGCCTTCGCCGCGCTCTATCTCGTGCTCGCCTATGTGATGATGCTGCGCTGTGGCGTCGCCCACATCAAGCGCAGCGCCATCTTGCAGGACGACGGCCGTTTCCTGATCCTGCTGCTGACCGCGTTCGGCGCGCTGGCGAGCCTCTTGGCCATCGTGTTCGAACTCGGCGCATCCAAGGGCAGCCCGGCTGGCCTCGCGGTGGCGATCGTCACCATCACGTTGTCATGGACGGCGGTCCACACCGCGTTCGCGCTGCACTACGCCCACGAGTTCTACCGCGGCAAGACGCCCGGCGGATTGCAATTCCCGAGCGGCGATGCGCACGCCGACGCCGATTACTGGGATTTCGTCTATTTCTCGTTCGTGATCGGCATGACCGCGCAGGTCTCCGACGTCGGCATCACCGACAAGATCATCCGCCGCACCGCGACCGTGCACGGCATCATCTCGTTCGTGTTCAACACCGCGCTGCTGGCCCTGATGGTGAACATTGCAGCGAGCGCGATCTAGCCTGGCCGCAAACTCGCTGCACCTCTCCCGCTTGCGGGGGGGAGGGAGCACAGCTTCTTCGTGGCGAGCGCGAGCTAGTTGCAGACCTCGACATTGCCGGTGTTACCGCCGGGGCCGCCGCCGCCGCGGTACTCGAGATGGCAGCCGCGCCTGACCGGACGGCACAGATAGGCATCGCACATGATCTGACCGCCGCCGCCTTCCGCCCTCGCACGGCCCTGCGGGCGCGGAATCTCCGCGGACGGAACCTGTGGCTCGCGCTGCGGACGGAACGCGCGTTCGCGGTCACGGCGCGACGGACGCTCATCGCTGTCGCGCTTGGCGACCGGCTTCCGCTCACGCCGCTTCTCGCATTCATTGTCGTCGTTGAGGAACGAGCCCTCGGCGCACACGATCCTGCTGCAGCGATCGCCGTCGGCCTTGTAGCCGTGCTCGCAGACCAGCGGGCAGACGCGGGACTGCTTCAGCTTGACGGCATCGAGGGTATCGATGCTCGCGGTCTTGATGTCGAGCTTGGTGCCGGCATAGCGGTTGAACAGCGTCAGCGAGCGCTGCGAGGCTGCGTTCCAGTCGCCATCGACGGTACCGGTCAGGCAACCGACGCGGCGCAACTCCGTCTGCACCGATTTGACCACGTCCACCTCGGGTGACCCGGTGGCCAATGCGGCCACGGTCGTGGTCTTCTCGGGAGCAGCCGGCGGAGTTGGCGGAGCGGCCGCAGCCTGCGTTGCCGCTTGATCGGATACCGCCGTGCTCGTCGCGGCACGATCGGCCAGCGCGGCATCGGCCTGCCGCTTCTGCTCGGCGGCCGCGGCCTGCTCCTGTGCGACCTGCTTGGCCCGTTCCGCGGCAAGACGCGCCGCTTCGGCAGCCTTCGCATCGGCCTCGGCCTTGGCCTGTTGCGTCTTCTGCGCGCCTTCGGCGGCGAGCCGGGCGCGCTCCTGCTCGGCCAGACGCGCCTTCTCGGTGGCGGCCACGCGCGCGTCCTCGGCGCTGAACTTCTCCAGCTGCAACCTCGCGAGGTTGGCGTAGTAGCCGCTCGGATATTGGGCGAGGAAGGCGTTCATCGCGCTCTTGTTGCCGATCTGCAGCGCCAGCTCGTAATCGCGACGAGCCTCCGACTGCGGCGTCGGTGCCGGCGTTGTGGGCGCGGCAGCAGCGGCGGCGGGCGCCGGCTTGGCCGGAGCCGGCACCAGCGGCACGTCCTCGCCGCCGAGCGAGCCATAGACGAACGGCTCCTGGCGGTTGTTCGTGGTCTTCAGCACCTCGTCGCGGACATAGCCGAAGGCGCGGCGCACATCGAGGCCAGGGGTCGGCAGGAACTTCGACAGCGCGATCGTGAACGGGCTGTTCTTGCCGTCGCCGTCGGCCGCGGTCGAGCCGGCCTTCGCGGAATAGGCGATCAGCACGTTCGGGCTGGTCGGCTCGACCTTGGCGAGCCCCTGCCCGATCGCCCGGGTCGCCAGCGTCCGCTTCATGGTCTTGGCAAACGGATTGTCGCGGCAGGCATCAAGGATCACCAGCCGCAGCTTCCGCGCCGGCTCGATCGCGACCAGGATGCGGTCGAGCGAAAACGCCTCGTCATAGACGTCGGTATCGCGCTCCAGCCGGGCGTCGACCGGGATCAGATAATTGGCGCCGTCGACCTCGATGCCGTGGCCGGCGTAATAGACCAGCGCGATGTCGGCATCGCGGGCGAGGTCGGCGAATTCGCGCAGCGCGCGGCGGGTTTCGACGGCCGGGAGGTCCTTGCGGAAGTCGACCACGTCGAAGCCGGCATTCTTCAACGTCGCGGCCATCACCGAGGCATCGTTGACCGGGTTGGCCAGCGGCGCAGTGTTCCGATAGGCCGAGTTGCCGAGCACCAGCGCCACGCGCTTCTCCGCGAGGGCCGGCTGGCAGGCGATCAGCAGCAAGGCCGCTATGGCGAGCAGCAACCGATTCAAGCTCAAAAACCCAGACCCGTTCATGGCGACACTCTGGCCGTTTTAGCACGCAGGTCCGTTTACCAGAAGCAAGCGGGGTGCTTTGTGAGGCGCCTCACGATCGGCGACGGCGCGGACCATGCCATCCTGACTGTTAGTCGACGAAACGGACCGGTGGTTCGGATTTGGCGGGTCGCGCGATTTCGTGCACCATCAAGCCAACAAGAACAGAACCACGGAGGACATGATGCAGGGCACAAGCGCGGCGGTTCCACCCGCAAGAGCCGGCAAGGTCCGCAACATGGCCAGAACCCTCGTCGCCCTCGCACTGCTGGCCGGCTGCGCCGCGGGCTGCGGCCTGGTCGACGCCGTGTTCGACGGCTTCAAGCACGCCAAAGCCGTCGAGAACGACCTCTTTGCGATGGTCGGGGTCAAACCGGCGGTCAGCTTCAACTGGCACAATGGCCGGCTCACGTCGGTGACTGTTACCTTCCCGAACCTGCTGCAGGACAAGCCAGTGCAGGAACTTGCCAACGCAGCGCGCACCGCAGTCGGCAAGGAATTCAAGCAGCGCGCCGACAACGTCGTGCTCGCCTTCGCGCTGGGGCCGTCCGAGACACCGGTGGTGCAAGCGGACCCAACTCAGGGCAAGAACTTGCCTTGAGCGGATTTATTCCCCGCCTTGCGTGACGTGCTCCTGATATTGCGGCAGATCGTCAAGTATCTCGTACCAGGGCGCCTTGGAGCCGACGAAGATATGCGCGGTGGGCCGGATCGACGGCGCATCGCGCAGCGTGCCCATCGTGACATGGACATAGGCGCCGTTACGGACCTGCGAATACAGCAGCGACCCGCAACGGCCGCAATGCGCGTCGTGGGTGAGCTCGTCGCCGTAGATCAGAAGACCGTCGGCGCCGCTGGTGACGGTGAATTTCTCGCGCACGATCCCCGCGAACGGCTTGAACGCCGAGCCCGTGGTGCGCCGGCAGTTCGAGCAGTGACAATTCAGCGCATAGCCGAACGCGTCGGCCACCTCGTAACGCACGTCGCGGCAGAAGCATTCGCCAGTCAGGATAGTTTCGTTCGAATTTGCAGATGCGGTCACGACTCGCTCCTCACGCGGAATTTTATCGCCGGCCATGGCGCAATTCGGCGGTTCATGTCTAAATCCTAGAGCGCTTCCCGCTCCGATTGAAACGGAACGGACGCTCTAGAATCATGTTTGACGCGTTTTTTCATGCGAACCGGTACCACTTCGCTCGAAAGCGCTTCAGTAGACCAAAACCCTGCCGGGAGGACTAACCAATGAGCCAAGAACGATCCAGCGTCGAAAGCGTCGTGCAAACCTATTTCGACGGCCTCTACGAGAGCAATGCCGACAAGCTCGCGACCGCCTTTCATCCCAGTGCCGACCTGCGCTGGGTGGACAAGGGCGAGCTGAAGGTCCTCAGCGTGCCGGACTGGCTCGCTCTGGTGCGCAAGCGGCCGTCGGCGAAGGCCGAAGGCAAGCCGCGCGAAGACTTCATCGTCACCATCGACCGCTCCGACGACAACACCGCCTTCATCAAGGTGCGCTGCCAGCTGCCGCCGCGCTATTTCACCGACTACCTGGTCGCAATGAGACTGGCCGACGGCTGGCAGATCGTCTCGAAGTCCTACCGCTACGATCAGCGGGACTGACCGGGCGCCCCACCGCATCCCTGCGACGGCTTTATGACAGGCCCCAGCGGTCCGGCTCCGGCCGGACCGCATTGACTGGCGCTGGTTTCCGGGCGAATTGAGCCCATTATGGAAGCCAAGTTTCAGATCTTTCTCACCTTGCTCGGCGTGCTGGCGGGAACCGCCCTGGTTGCACGGCGGACCGACATCGCGCCGGCGATCCTGCTGCTGTTGGTCGGCATCGTGCTCGCCTTCGTGCCGGGCATGCCGTCGCTGGAACTGCCGCCCGAACTCGTGCTTCTCGTGGTGCTGCCGCCGCTGATCTATTCGGCGAGCGTCGCGATGAGCTGGCGCGAGTTCAAGGCCAATCTGCGGCCGATCATCCTGCTGTCGGTCGGCTGCGTGATCTTCACCGCCTTCATGGTCGCGGCCGCGACCCATTATCTGATCGGGCTGCCCTGGAGCATCGGCTTCCTGCTAGGCGCGATCGTCGCGCCGCCGGACGTGGTCGCGCCGCTCGCGATCGCGCGCAAGCTCGGCATGCCCCGCCGCATCCTGGTCGTGCTCGAGGGCGAAGGTCTCGCCAATGACGCGACCGCGCTGATCCTCTACCGCTTCGCGCTCGCCGCCATCACCACCGGGCTGTTCTCGCTGCCGAAGGCGACCGGCACGTTCCTCGTCATCGTCGCCGGCGAGATCGCGTTCGGCACGGCGGTCGGCTGGCTCAGCCTGCGCGCCCGCCGCCGCGCCAGGGATCCGCAGGTCGAGATCACGCTGTCGCTGATCACGCCCTATCTCGCCTACTGGATCCCCGAGCATTTCGGCGGCAGCGGCGTGATCGCAACCGTCGCCTGCGGCCTCTATATGAGCTGGAACGGGCCGCTGCTGATCTCGGCCGCGACACGCCTGCAGGGCATCTTCTTCTGGGACCTGATCATCTATTTGATCGAGGGCCTGCTGTTCCTGCTAACCGGCTTCCAGATGCGCTCGCTGTACGAGAAGTCGAAGGCGTTTCCGCTGTACGACATCCTGACCGCCACCGCGCTGGTCGCAGTGATCGTGATCGTCGCGCGCTTCCTGTGGGTGTTCCCCGGCACCTATCTGCCGCGCTTGATCAGCGCCCGCGTGCGCCAGCGCGATCCGCTGCCGTCGTGGCGGGCGGTGTTCGTGGTCGCCTTCACCGGCGTGCGCGGCGCGGTTTCACTCGCCGCAGCGCTCGCGCTGCCGCTGACATTACCTGGTGGCGAGGCCTTCCCGTATCGCGACCTGATCCTGTTCGTCGCCTTCGGCGTGATCTTCGTGACCCTGGTAGGGCTCGGCCTCGGATTGCCGCCGGTGGTGCGCCTGCTCGGCCTCGCCAAGGACGGGCGCAGCGAGCATATCGCCGAGCACGAGCAGGAAATCGAGGCGCGGCGCGAGGCGCTGAACGCCGCGCTGAAATCGCTCGACGCCATCACCGACGACCGCGAGCTCTCCGACGAGGTGATCAAGCTGCTGCGCTCGCGCCACGAGATCCGCATCAACCAGCTGCCTGATACGCTCGATCCAGACAAGCACGACGTCTCCGCCGCCGGCACCGCGCTGACGCGGGAGCTGATCTCGTCCGAGCGCAAGTTCATCCACATGCTGCTGCGCGACGGCAAGATCACCGACGAGACCAGGCGGCGCATCGAACGCGACCTGGACCTGGAGGAGGCGAGCCTGTCGAACCGCGAGTATCGCAGGATTCCGCTTTAGCGCGCGGTATCCCTCCCCACGTCGTCCCGGGCAAGCGAAGCGCGACCCTGGACAGGGCGCATCTCAACAATTTCCAACGGTGGTTATGGGTCCCTGCTTTCGCAGGGACGACAGGTCATTCCGCCGCGGCGTTCTGGCCGGGACCGCCGACGAAGCCCGCGGGATCGCCGAACCGTTCGACCATCACGGCCGTCAGATCCTTGGTCTTGCTGGTGACGCAGGCGCCGGAGCGCACGGTGTAGCGATCCTGGTGCGCCGCGTGCGGCGGCGCCTCGCCCTTTTGCAGCGCGCGGGCCGCCTCCAACACCAGCTTGCGGAAATGCATGATGCCGAGATCGGTCGGGCCGAGATGCTCGCGCGTGCGGTCGGCGATCGGACCCTGACTGTCCTGCACCGCGGCGTCCTGCTCCGAGACGCCCTTGATCCCGGTGTAGCTCCTGGTCCGCTGCAATTTGCG
>DASVOL010000110.1:0-11113 GCA_036383375.1 Bradyrhizobium sp.
GTGCGCCGCGAGGCGATCAAGACGCTGCGCCAGCTCGATGACCGGACGCTGCGCGATATCGGGATCTCGCGCTGTCAGATCGAGACCGCCGTCACCGGCGATTTCGATATCGAGCTGGTGCGGATCCGCTGAGCAGCGGCGCGGAAGCGACGGCTTCGCGTGATCTGAGCGGTCGCATCTCAACCAGACGCAATGGTCCAGTGTCTGAGCGTGGCGAAGGGTAGTTCAGATTGGGCCACGTCCGGACACCAGTGCCGGTTGCAGAATTCACCGAAACTACACCAAAGATGCCGAAGAACCCCGGTTTGTGATCGCCGTCGCTCCAAGGTTGTGACGCGCTATGCTAGCGTATTGGTTGCATGCGCTAGCGTTGTAGTTGGGGACCGATGGCCGCTCGCAAATTGTCGCAAGGGCAGGCCCCGACCCGGGAAGCGCGCCGCCGCTGGCACGAGGAGCGGTCGCTGCGGTGCGCCATCAGATTGGCCCGCATGGGCTACTGGGAATCGCAGAGCGCCGCCGCGACCGATCTCTGGATATCGCCCGAGCTCGCCGCCTTCTACGAATTCGAGACGGTCGACGGCTACATCCCGATCGCCACCGTGCGCGCGCGCTATCTGCCTGAAAGCCGGAAGATTCTGGAGGCGCATTACGCGGCCTGCTGGGCGGAGGGAAAGCCCTATGCGGTGCGGACGAGGCTCCGCAGCTCCGATGGCAGCGTGCTCGACTGCGTGGTGCAGGGCGAACCGGAATTCGACGCGCGAGGTCAGGTCCGACGCGTGTCCGGCATTGTCCGCGACGTCACCGAGGAGACCTCCGCGCTGCGGCGCCTGACGGAGAGCGAGCAGCGGCTGGCCGATTTCGTCTCGACCGCCTCGGACTGGTGCTGGGAGAGCGACGCCGCCCACCGCCTGCTGCCCTATCCCAAATCGCTGGCCGGCAATGCGGCCTTCCAGACGGTGGCGTCCGGCGGCAAGGCGCGCTGGGAACTGGCTTATGCGCCCGAGGACGGCGAGGCCATGGCGCGACACCGGGTCGACATGGAGGCCCATCGCCCTTTTCGCGACTTCATTTATACGCTGATCGGCCAGGACGGCTCGCGCGTCAGTATCTGCACCAGCGGCAAGCCGATCTACGCCGATGATGGCAGCTTTCTCGGCTATCGCGGCACGTCCAGCGACATCACCCAGCTCAGGGCGGCCAAGGCGTTGCTCGACCAGCGCACGCGGGCGCTCGAGGAAGCCCACCGGCTCGGCAAGATCGGCACCTGGAGTTATCGCCTGGACACCGCCCGTACGACCTGGGCGCCCGAGCTTTACCAGCTGCTCGGCTTCGACCCCGACACGTTCGAGCCGACCGACGAGAGCATGGGGCCCTATTTCCTGGACGGCGATGCCGACCGCTTCAAGGACCTGCAGCGGAGGGTCGTCCGCACCCGAAGGACCGAGGCCACCGACCTGCGCATCCTGCACGCCGACGGCACGGCGCGCGATCTGGCTGTCATCTGCAAGGCGGAGGTCGCCCACGACAAGGTCATCGGCATCATCGGCACCGTGCAGGACGTCACCGAGCGCAAGGAGGCTGAGCGCCAGCTCGAGCAGCTCGCCTACACCGACCCTTTGACCGGGCTCGCCAATCGCGC
Source organism: Bradyrhizobium sp. (assembly GCA_036383375.1). Lineage (GTDB taxonomy): Bacteria > Pseudomonadota > Alphaproteobacteria > Rhizobiales > Xanthobacteraceae > Bradyrhizobium. The sequence continues at coordinate 1,640 of DASVOL010000110.1, forward strand.
GCTGTTCACGCGCCAGCTCGCTACCCTGATCGAGGGCTGCACCCGGCAAGACCGCCGCGCCGCGCTGCTGCTCATCGACCTCGACCGCTTCAAGGAGGTCAACGATTCCCTCGGCCACGCCGCCGGCGACAAATTGCTGATCCAGGTGGCGGCCGCGCTGCGCCAGCAGCTCGGGCCGCGCGCCTTCATCGCGCGGCTCGGCGGCGACGAATTCGCCGTGCTGGCGGAGGGATGCGCCATGTCCGACGCCGCGCTGACCGGACTTGCCGATCGGCTCATCGGCACGCTGTCGGTCCCCGTCGATCTCGCCGAGGGCGAGGCCTTCGTCGGCGCCACCATCGGCATCGCGCGCCTGCCGGAGCATGGGGCGACCGCGGAGACCGCCGTGCGCAACGCGGACCTCGCGCTCTATATGGCCAAGGAGGCCGGGCGCGGCCGCGCGCAACTGTTCGAGCCGGTCTATGCCCAGGCCGTCGATCAACGGCTCGATCTCGGCCGGCATCTGCGCCACGCGGTCGAGGCCGGCACCCTTGAGGCTCATTACCAGCCGCAGGTGGACCTCCGGACCGGCCGCGTCACCAGTTTCGAGGCGCTGCTGCGCTGGACCCATCCCGAGCGCGGGCCGATCTCGCCGGCGGAGTTCATCCCGATCGCCGAAAGCTCCGGGCTCATCGTCGATCTCGGCGTGTGGGTGTTGCGCGAGGCCTGCCGGCAAGGCCGCGCCTGGCTCGATGCCGGGTTGCCGCCGCGCTCCGTCTCGGTCAACGTCTCGCCGGCGCAGATCTGGAACGTGGATTTCGATGCGGCCGTCTCGGCGGTGTTGGCGGAGACCGGCTTTCCGGCGAAGCTGCTCTGCCTGGAGCTGACCGAAAGCCTGTTCGTCGATCATACCGAGCAGCGCATCAGCCGCACGCTGACGGCGCTCTCCGGTCTCGGCGTCCGGCTGGCGCTCGACGATTTCGGCTCCGGCTATTCCTCGCTCGGCTACCTGACGCGCCTGCCGTTCCATTGGCTGAAGGTCGACCGCGCCTTCGTGGACGGCATTTCCACCGCGCCGGAGAAGCGCAAGCTGCTCGGCGGCATCATCGCGTTGTCGCACGGGCTCGGCATGACCGTGGTGGCGGAGGGCGCCGAACTGGCGGCCGAAGTGGACGTGCTCGGCGGGCTCGATTGCGACCTGGTGCAGGGCTTCGTGTTCTCGCCGCCGATCGCAGCCGATCAGGCACCGCTGGTCGCCGCCTCGATCGAGCGCGAGGCGCGCCGGATCGAGCCAAGACTGAATCGCCTCTAGGCGAACACTGCTTTGGCGGCATTCTTTTGCCGTAGCTTTGCCTCGACGATGCCGGCGCAGGCGTAGCAGCGCCCTCCAAGCAGCGGATCCCCACCTGATCGCTTGAGTTACGGCCCCTTTTTACGGCCGACCAATAGGCGCGTTCGATTGGTCGCTTCGCGGAAACAATCATGTTCCGTTTTGGTCGATTATCGGGACCGCCGCCGTGGTGCATCTAGACCCGTGACGCGGCGGCTTCCTCCGGGGCCGCCTGGCAAACGGGAGGGCATCATGTCGACACTCTGCTACGCATCCGATAGGTCCACGAAATCCGACACGAGCTGGCGGCAGGCACTCAAGCGCGTTGCGCTGGCGCTCGCTGTCGGGGTGACGACAGTTTCCGTCGCCGACCTCGCCTACGACTACCTGACCGTTGGCCGCTATCTCGAAACCACCGACGACGCCTACGTGAAGGCGGACTCGACCATCGTGGCGCCGAAGGTCTCTGGATACATCGCAGAGGTGCTCGTCTCCGACAACGAACGCGTCAAGGCGGGGCAGCCTCTCGCCCGGATCGACGACCGGGACTTCCGTACCGCCCTGAACCAGGCCAAGGCCGACGTTGCGGCCGCAGAGGCCGCCATCCGAAACCTCGACTCGCAGATCGAACTGCAGCAGCCCCTGATCCAGCAGCAGGCCGCAGATGTCGATGCAGCCGAGGCCAATCTCAAGTTCGCACAGGAAGAGCGCAGCCGGTACGACGACCTGATGAGGTCGGGCTCCGGCACCATCCAACGTGCTCAACAGACCGACGCCGCGCTGCGGGCCCAGACTGCACAATTGCTCCAAAGCAAGGCCGGACTGATCGCGGCGAACAAGAAGGTCGAAGTGCTGTCGACGCAGCGCGCTCAAGCCGTGGCTCAGGCCGATCGGGCGCGTGCGGTCGAACAGCTGGCCGCACTCAATCTCTCCTACACCCGGATCGTCGCGCCGGTCGACGGCACCGTAGGCGCACGCTCGCTGCGGGTCGGCCAATTCGTGCAGGCCGGAACGCAGTTGATGGCGGTGGTGCCGCTCGATGCGGTCTACGTCGTGGCCAACTTCAAAGAAACGCAGCTGACCCGCGTCCGCGACGGCCAACCGGTCGAGCTCAAAGTCGACAGTTTCCATTCGACGACGCTTAAGGGCCACGTCGACAGTCTCTCACCCGCCAGCGGCCTTGAGTTCGCTCTACTGCCGCCGGACAACGCTACCGGCAACTTTACCAAGATCGTGCAGCGCGTCCCGGTCAAGATCATGCTCGACGACCGAAGACTGAACGGCCTGTTGCGGCCGGGCATGTCGGCGAGCCCGACGATCAACACCAAGGCCACCGTGAAGGACGAACGGCGCGCGCAGCAGAACGCCGCTCCCGGTTCCGCGCACTCGAACGGAGGCTAGGCGGTCATGATCACGCTCCAGGCAACTCTTGGCCAAGCTGCGCCGAGTCCCACCTCGAACACCCACAAAGAAATCCCGACCGCAAGCCCCGTGGTCTCCGTCAAGACTTGGCTTGCCGTCATCGGTGCGACATTGGGCGCCTTCATGGCAGTTCTAAACATCCAGATCGTCAACGCCTCGCTGGCCGACATCCAGGGGGCGATCGGCGCCGGCATCGACGACGGCGGGTGGATCTCCACCTCCTACCTGATCGCCGAGATCGTGGTGATCCCGCTCTCCGGCTGGCTCGCCCAGGTCTTCTCCGTCCGCGTTTATCTGCTGGTCAACGCCGTGTTGTTCCTGTTGTTCTCGGCCGCTTGCGCCTTCGCTCAAGACCTGCCGCAGATGATCGCACTGCGGGCCGTGCAGGGGTTCACCGGCGGCGTGCTGATCCCCATGGCGTTCACGCTGATCATCACGCTGCTCCCGAAGGCGAAGCAGCCGATCGGGCTCGCGATGTTCGCGATCTCGGCGACCTTTGCGCCGGCGATCGGTCCGACCATCGGCGGCTATCTGACCGAGAACTGGGGCTGGCAGTACATCTTCTACGTCAACGTCGTGCCCGGCGCGATCATGATCGCCATGCTGTTCTTCTCGCTGGAAGCCAAGCCAATGAAGCTCGAACTGCTGCGCGAGGGTGATTGGACCGGCATCATCACCATGGCCATCGGCCTGTCCGCTCTGCAGACGGTGCTGGAGGAGGGCAATAAGGACGACTGGTTCGGTTCACCCTTCATCGTCCGCCTCGCAATCATTGCCGCGATCGCGTTGACGCTTTTCGTTGTGGTCGAACTGACCGCCAGGAAGCCACTGTTGAACCTCCGCATCCTGCTCCGCCGCAATTTCGGGTTCGGTGTGCTCGCAAACTTCCTGCTCGGCGTTGCGCTCTACGGTTCGGTCTTCGTGCTGCCGGTCTATCTGTCGCGCATTCAGGGCTACAACTCGGAACAGATCGGTCTTGTGCTGGCCTGGACCGGCCTGCCGCAGCTGATCCTGATCCCGCTGGTGCCGCGGCTGATGAAGCGCTTCGATCCGCGTATCGTGATCGGACTCGGCTTCGTGCTGTTCGCCGCCTCAAATTTCATGAACATCTACATGACCGGCGACTACGCGAGCGACCAGCTGTTCTGGCCCAACGTGGTTCGTGCGCTCGGCCAGGCGCTTGTGCTGACGCCGCTGTCGGCGGTCGCGACAGCCGGCATCGAGGCGGAGAACGCCGGGTCCGCGTCGGGACTGTTCAACATGATGCGTAACCTCGGAGGCGCCATCGGCATCGCCGCGCTGCAGACCGTGCTGACAAAGCGGGAACAGTTCCACTCCAACGTACTGTCGCAATCCGTCTCGCTGTTCGAACAGGCGACGCGCACCCGGATCGACCAGCTGACGCAGTATTTCATGAATCACGGCGTGCTCGACCGCGTCGACGCCGCGCATCGTGCCTACGTGGCGATCGGCAAGATCGTCCAGAGGCAGGCGTTCGTCATGGCCTTCAGCGACACCTTCTACCTGCTCGGTGCAGCGCTGATCGTTGCCCTGGTCGCCACGCTTCTTCTCAAGCGTCCGGATCACGTGGAGGCGGGCGGCGGCCACTGACGGCCGCCGATGCGCCTCCATGACCAGCCCAAAGACACAGAGAGATTTACATGAGCAACATCTATCAAGCGGAGGCGACCTCGATCGGAGGCCGCACGGGTCTGGCCGCCAGTTCGGACGGTCACCTGCGGGTCAAGCTCGACGCGCCGGCGTCTCTCGGAGGCCAGGGCGGCGAAGGCACGAACCCGGAGCAGCTTTTTGCGGCGGGGTATGCGGCGTGCTTCCTGTCGGCGATCCGGTCCGCCGCGGCCGAAGAGAACGCGACCATCACGGATGACGCCAACGTTACGGCGACGGTCGCGCTCGGCACCCGTGAGAACGGTCCGGGTCTCGCGCTGCGGGTGGCCCTCGGCGTCGATCTGCCGGGCGTGGATCGCAGGACGGCAGAGCGCATCGTCGCGGTCGCCCAGGACAACTGCCCCTACACCTACGCCACGCGCGGCAACGTCGATGTGCGGGTTAGGATCGCCTGACCTTGACCGATCGGCTTCAGGTCTCGATGCCCTGGGCCCACGGCTGCGCCGCGAAGTGCCGCCGCAGAAATTCGACCAGCGCTCGCACCCGGGCGGGGCGAGCCCTGCCGGGCGGCGTGATGACGTGAACGACCGCAGGCGTGATCGGCCAGTCGCTGAGAACTTCCACGAGGCGGCCGTCCTTCAACTCGTTCGAGACATAAGCCTCGGGCAACGCGGTCATGCCGAGCCCGGCGACGAGTGCCGGCACTGCGGCCATTCCGTTATTGACGTGGAACGGCCCGTCGACGTGAACACTCAGATCCCCCTTAGTGGGGTGCTTGAAGTGCCAGGTTTCCGCGCCGACCATGTGCGTGAAGACCAGAGCCGGAAAGCGGACGAGATCGTTCGGATGTTCAGGTCTGCCGTGCTTCTCGAAATAGGCCGGTGAGCCGACCACCGGTACCCGAAAGCCGAACAGCTTGGTGATCCGGAGGGAAGAATCCGGCTCCGGCCCGACCCGCAGCACCAAATCGACGCCCTCTCCGACGAGGTCGATACGCCTGTCCGTGATTTCGAAGTCGATCTCGATCTCCGGATAGAGCTTGACGAATTCCGGCAGGAGCGGCGCCAGCTGCGCCATCCCGAAGGCGGTGGTGGAAGCGAGACGGATCATGCCGCGTGGAATCGCGGCCTCTTCCAAGATTTCCGCTTCGACGGCGGCTCCGTCCGCCAGAATTCTGGTGGCGCGGTCGAGCGATTGCCGGCCGCTTTCGGTCAGGGACAGCGACCGCGTGGTTCTGTGCAGCAGGGTTGTCTGCAGGCGCTCCTCGAGCCGGGTCACCGCCTTGGAGACGGTCGTCTTCGCGAGCCCGAGCTCCTGCGCCGCGTCGCTGAACGAACCCCGCTCGGCGACCTTGGCGAAGATCGCCCAGGCTTCGAAATCCGGCATATGCGGCATGAAAGACTCCCCAACCCCTGCCCAGTCAATTTAGGGGAGGTAGCTGGCGAAATCACCCCCGGCCGGCCGAAATTGGGTTTGAATCGGCAACAATGATGTGCCGCGCTGGCGGATAATCTCGCTGTCATCGCCGAGCTACTTGTTCGTCACCAACAAACAAGGAGCAACGGCAATGAACATCCTGCACATCGATTCAAGCATCCTCGGCGTCAACTCGGTCACCCGCCCGCTTTCCGCCTTGGCCGTACGACGCCTGGTCGCCGAGAATCCCGGCGCCCACGTCGAGCATCTCGATCTTGGCGCCAACCCGATCGATCACCTGAGCGGCGAGCAGTTCGCCGCTCGCGGCAAGACGGTCGATCCCGCTCTCCAGCAGTTCAAGGCTGCCGATGTCATCGTCATCGGTTCGCCGATGTACAACTGGACGATCTCGAGCCAGCTCAAGGCCTGGATCGATCGGGTCGCCGTCGCCGGCGAGACGTTCGCCTACACCGCCCAAGGCCCAAAAGGCCTGGCCGGCGGCAAGCGCATCATCGTCGTCACCGGCCGCGGCAGTTCGATGCTCGACGCCCGTTACGACGGCTACGACCACCAGGAGCCGTACCTGCGTAGCGTCTTCCGCTTCCTCGGCATCGACGATGTGACCTTCGTCCACGCCCAGGGCCTTGCGCTCGCACCCGATGCCCGTCCGGTGATCGTCGCGAAGGCCGAGGCCGAGATCGAAAACCTGATTCCTCTTCCGCAGCCCATCGCTGCCTGAAGCATCGGAAACGGAGAAGTCCCATGTTTTCTTCTTTCGCAAGATCGCTCTGGATCCGCGGCGCCGTCACGCTGATGTCGGCCATCAACCTCCTGGCCGCGCCCCCGGCGCGGGCGCAGGTCAAGAGCTGGCCTGCGACCTTCCACGCCGAGCAGATGCCGGTGAGCAACGGCACGCAGTACGTCCGCGTCGGCGGCTCCGGACCCGCCGTCGTGCTGCTGCACGGCTTCGGTGACACCGGCGACATGTGGGTGCCGCTCGCCGAAATGCTGGTGAAGGACCACACCGTGATCGTGCCCGACCTTCGCGGCATGGGACTGTCGTCCCACCCGGAGGGCGGTTACCGCAAGGTCGAACAGGCCCGCGATCTCGCCGGCATCCTGGATCGCATCGGCGTCAAGGACGTCACGCTCGTCACCCACGACATTGGCAACATGGTCGGCTACGCCTTCGCCGCGCAGTACCCGTCGCGGACGACGAAGTGGGTCGCCATGGATGCGCCTCTGCCGGGTCTCGGACATTGGGACGACCAGTACAAGAATCCGAAAGTCTGGCACTGGAATTTCCGCGGTCCGGACGTCGAGCGTCTCGTCGCCGGCCGAGAGCGGATCCTGCTCGATCGCTTCTACAACGAAATGTCGGCCGATCCTGCCCGCATCGACGAAGCGACGCGCGAACACTACGCGGCGCTCTACGCACGACCGCTGGCGATCCACGACGCTTTCAGCGGCCAGTTTGCGGCCTTCGCCGACGATGCCGTCGACAATCGGAAGCTGGTCGAAAAGGGCAAGCTGACGATGCCGGTGCTTGCGATCGGCGGCGACCGTTCCTACGGCGCCCAACTCGTCCTCGAACTCCAGCCTGCCGCGGCCAACATTTCGTCCGGCATCGTCAAGGACTCCGGCCACTGGATCATGGAGGAGCAGCCCGACCAGGCCGTCGCCCTCATCACCTCGTTCCTCGCCAAATAGCCTTCACCCGGAACCTCATCTCATCCAACACAGGAACTACGACCATGAAAACCGCTCTCAAGATCGCTTCCAATCCCTACACCGCTTCCGAGATCGAGGAAGAAACCTTCACCGGCGTCGGCGGGGTCGCCATCTTCACACGATCATGGCACCCGGTGAGCACGCCGCGCGGTGTCATCGTGATCTCGCACGGCTTCAACTCGCACAGCGGACAGTACGTTCGCTCGGCAGAGCAGTTCGTTGCGGCAGGGCTTGCCGTCTACGCGCTCGATCACCGAGGCCGAGGCAAGTCCGGAGGCGAACGCTTCCACGTCGAATCCTTTGCCGATTATGTGGATGACCTCGCGACTTTCATCCGGCAGGTCAAAACCCGCGAGCCCGGGCTTCCAGTCTTTCTGCTGGGTCATAGCGCGGGTGGTGTGATCGCGTCGATCTACGCCGTCGATCATCAGTCTGAACTCGCGGGTCTCGTCTCTGAGAGTTTCGCCTACAAGCTGCCGGCGCCGGCGTTCGCGCTGTCCGCGCTCAAGGGCCTCGGTTGGTTGGCCCCGCATCTACGCGTGCTGAAGCTGAAGAATGCGGACTTCTCACGAGATCGAGAAGTCGTCGAGTCCATGAACCGCGACCCGTTGATCGCCGGTGAGAACGAGACGGCTAAGACCGTCGCGGCGCTGGTCCGGGCCGACGAGAAGCTCAAGACGAGTTTTCCGCTCATCGAGCTTCCCCTGCTGATCCTCCACGGCACCAAGGATCGCGCGGCGCTGCCGGAAGGCAGTCGGCTCTTCCGCGACACCGCCGGTTCGAAGGACAAGACCCTCAAGCTCTACGATGGCGCGTTCCACGATCTACTGAACGACGTCGACGGAGACAAGGTGGCGGCGGACATTATCGCCTGGATCGACAAGCGCATCTGATCGTTCGAGCCATCATGCGGGGCGGGCACTTCGATCGGTGCCCGCCCCGCATGCGTTTTCGAGCCCTGAAGATTGGTCCCCCGGTCGACGCGGCGCAGCTGTCGGTCAGCGATCCGGCGATTGACGCATTTCCGGCATCAGTGAGGTGCCGCGCTCCCGGATTATCGATCGACTAATCCCGAACTAGCGTGAGCCATCAACTGCAACGGACATCGATGGTCCCTGCAGAGGACCCCGGGGTGAGGAATCATCCATTTCATCGCGCCGCCAGCGCCGCGGCCACCAAAGGAGAACGTCCATGTTCGCTCTGCACAAGGGTTTTGACGCCGAAATCATGTCGATCGTCCGCCCCCGCGATCTGCCGGCTCGCGCCGCCATCACGGGAGAAGCCGCCGTACCGGATGTGCCCGCCGCCGTCGGCTGGATGATCCTCGGCGCCTACGCGCTGATCATGGCGTCCTTTCTGGTGCTTTTCGCGCGCGATATGGAAGCCGGCCTGATGGTGGCTATCAGCGGTGTGTACTTCGCGGTCTATCTCGGGGTGCCGACCGTGTTCTTCCGCACCGAAGGACGCAGCGGCGATATCGACCTGCGCCGCTTCCTGAAGGACGGGCTGAACACGTGGACAGGCCACGTTGACGGACACGAAGCGATCGTTCAGATCCTGCTGATCCCGGCCGCGCTCTTCGTTGCGATCACCGCGATCGGAATCATCTCGATCGTGGTTTCCTGACTGGATGCCTTCGCCACGATCCGCATTCCAGACTTCACGAAACGTCGTCCGGATGCCCCGGGCGGCGTTGCTTTTTTGCGAAGTGGTCTAGCGTCGATACGCTGGGGTTTCGACGATGATCTGCTTTGGGTCAGAAGGTGAGACTCACGCCCGCGACGTGTGGGGAGGGGATGTATACGTATTTTCGGAATATTAGAAATATATCCCTGAGTTGCCCGACGTGTCAAGTCGCCTGGCCGAGCGCCGGCGGCCGCCGGCTACTTTGCATGGGGTTGTTTTCGATATTTTGGCACCGCCGCTTGCGGCGGCCCCAAAACTCAGCCCGCTTTAATGCCGCACCA
>DASVOL010000111.1:0-4593 GCA_036383375.1 Bradyrhizobium sp.
TCGGAATTGATGCCGCGCACCGGGATCACCGAGGTGGCGCGCGCCGGATGCGGCGGGGTCTGCGTCTTCAGTTTGGCGGCGAGCCCCTTCTTGGCGCCGTAGCGCACCAGCCGCTCTTCCTTGTAGTCGGGATACATCGCGCGCGCGACGTCGGAGGCCTTGATCTCGCCACGTCCGACGGACGCCATCACGTCCTCGATCGAGGTGCGGGCCAGCCGCGGTAAAGCGCCCTTCAGCTTGTCGTCGGCATATTCGATCTTGGCGCGGGCAAACAGGCGGTCGACGATGCGACGGCCGAGGCCGGCATACTGGTCGCGCACCGCATCGCGGGTGGCGCGCCGGATCGCGGCGCGCGCCTTGCCGGTGCGGGCGAGCGCTTCCCAGGCCGACGGCGGCGCCGACTGCGCCTTCGAGGTCAGCACCTCGACCTCGTCGCCATTCTGCAGCTCGGAGGACAGCGGCGCGAACTTGCCGTTGATCTTGCAACCGACCGCGCTGTTGCCGACGCCGGTGTGCACCGCATAGGCGAAGTCGATCACGTTGGCGTTGCGCGGCAACGCGATCAGCTTGCCCTTCGGCGTGAAGCAGAACACCTGGTCGTGGAACAGCTCGAGCTTGGTGTGCTCGAGGAATTCTTCCGGATTGGAGCTCTCCGAGAGGATGCCGATGGTGTGGCGCAACCAGGCGAAGGCGTTGGACTCGTGCTTCAGCCGCTCATGCGGCGAGCCCGCCCCTTCCTTGTAGAAGGCATGCGCGGCGATGCCGAACTCGGCGATCTGGTTCATCTCCTCGGTGCGGATCTGCAGCTCGACGCGTTGCTTGCCCGGCCCGATCACCGTGGTGTGGATCGACCGGTAGTCGTTCTGCTTCGGTGTCGAGATGTAATCCTTGAAGCGGCCCGGCACCACCGGCCAGGTGGTGTGGACGATGCCAAGCGCGCGGTAGCAGGCGCCGACATCGTCGAGGATGACGCGGAAGCCGTAGATGTCGGACAGCTGCTCGAAGCCGACCGACTTGCGCTCCATCTTGGTCCAGATCGAAAACGGCTGTTTGCGGCGGCCGAACACCCGCGCGGTGATGCCGTTCTTCTGCAGGTTCTTGGAGAGCTGGGTTTCGATCTCGCCGATCAGGTTGCGGTTGCGCTCGGCCAGTGAATCGAGCCGCTGCTGGACCACCGCGTAGGCTTCGGGATCGAGCACGAAGAACGACAGGTCCTCCAGCTCCTCGCGCATCTCCTGCATACCCATGCGGCCGGCGAGCGGCGCGTAGATATCCAGCGTCTCATCGGCGATGCGGCGGCGCGAGGCCGGCGGCATGAACTCCATGGTGCGCATGTTGTGCAAGCGGTCGGCCAGCTTGATCAGCAGCACGCGGACGTCGTCGGCGATCGCCAGCAGCAGCTTGCGCAGATTCTCGGCCTGCTTGGCCTCGCGCGACACCAGCTCCAGCCGCTTCAACTTGGTCAGGCCCTCGACCAGCGCGCCGATCTCATGGCCGAACACATGGTCGATCTCGGCCCGCGTCGCCTCGGTGTCCTCGATCGTGTCGTGCAGCAGCGCCGCCACGATCGTGGCGTCGTCGAGCTTGAGGTTGGTGAGGATCGCGGCGACCTCGAGCGGATGCGAGAAATAGGGATCGCCGGAGGCACGCGTCTGGGTGCCGTGCGCCTTCATGGCGTAGACGTAGGCGCGGTTGAGCAGGTCCTCGTTGGTGTCGGGGTTATAGGACCGGACGCGCTCGACAAGGTCATATTGTCGCATCATTCGGGTCCGCGGCTTGGCCGGCCTCTCCGCCGCGGACGACGCCGGCGCGACCGCGACCGTTTCGGTTGCAGCCTGCATCTGGATGGAACTGCGGCGTCGATACGCCATGAACTCGCTGCCTCTCGCGCGGGACCGGAACGTCCCGTCTCCTCAATCTAGTGCGCTTTCGAACGAAGCTGCACCCCGCGCGGGCCCTGGAACCATTCAATTTCCCGCGCCCGCATAGGACGCACCGTAACAGCGAAATTGTCAACAAAAGCAAAGGCCCGGAGCAAACTCCGGGCCTTTGGCAAATTGATCCGAGATGCGGAGCCGAACGACGAGCTTACTCGTCTTCCTCGGGCTGCTCTTCCGGCGGCGCCAGGCCCTCGAGGCCCTTCAGCAGCTCTTCCTCGGTCATGCGCTCGACTGCGACCTCGGTGTCGTCGGCGTCGACGCTGGCACCGGCGGAACCGATCAGCGGCACAGTGTCCGGCTCGGGCTCGTCGACCTCGACGAACTTCTGCAGGGAATGCACGAGTTCCTCTTTCAGGTCCTCCGGCGAGATCGTCGAATCGGCGATCTCGCGCAGCGAAACGACCGGGTTCTTGTCGTTGTCGCGATCAACCGTGAGTTGCGATCCCGACGAGATCATCCGGGCGCGGTGCGCAGCCAACAGGACGAGGTCGAAGCGATTGTCGACCTTATCAATGCAATCTTCGACGGTGACGCGAGCCATCTCGAGGCGCTCCGTGGTAAAAGGGACCGAACATGTAGGTTATGAGGGTTAGTTATAGGGCTAGCCCCCGTTTCGCAAGGTAAAATTTGTGATTTGCCTTCCCAACTGGCTCTGATAACCCCCTCTGCCGGGGCCAGAAAGGCCGGAGCGTCTGACGACATGGCTAGGTTGCTGTCCCAGGCAAGTAAATCTCTTCATTGCAATGTCAAAGCTCTAGGCTTTTTGCCCTCGCCTCACCATAATTGCGGTGGTGACTGTCGTGGGGAAAGATTCACAGAACTTTAGGCAGCAACGCCGGAAATTACGCGCGGTTGATCACCGCCGCGCTAAGAACACTAACAACCACGCGAGAACACTTTGATGTCGTCACCTGTTTCCAACAAGATCGCGCTCTTCATCGATGGAGCCAATCTTTACGCAACCGCAAAGACGCTCGGCTTCGACATCGACTACAAGCGCCTTCTCAAGGAATTCCAGAGTCGCGGCACACTGCTTCGTGCGTTCTACTACACGGCGATCATCGAGGATCAGGAGTATTCCTCGATCCGCCCGCTGATCGATTGGCTCGACTACAACGGCTACACCGTGGTCACCAAGGCGACCAAGGAATTCATCGACGCCAGCGGCCGCCGCAAGGTGAAGGGCAATATGGACATCGAGCTCGCCGTCGATGCCATGGAGCTGGCCGAGCACATCGACCAGATGATCCTGTTTTCCGGCGACGGCGACTTCCGCTCGCTCGTCGAAGCCGTGCAGCGCCGCGGTGTACGCGTCACCGTCATCTCCACCATTGCGAGCCAGCCGCCGATGATCGCCGACGAACTGCGCCGTCAGGCCGACGTCTTCACCGACCTCGTCGAGCTGCAATCCAAGCTTGGCCGCGATCCGTCCGAACGTCCGGCCCCGCGCGAACCGCGTCACCACTCCCCGCAATTCCTGCAGCGCGCGACCACCATGGCCCCCCGGGGAGCCGATGACGATTTCGACGAGTAATCTCGTCGCCGCACCGACGCGCCCCGACAGCAACTGTCAGCTCTGTGTCAGGCTCGCCGACTTTCGCGCACAGGCCCGTGCGCTCCACCCGGACTGGTTCAACTCGCCGGTGGAATCGTTCGGCGATCCGAATGCGCGGCTGTTGATCGTCGGTCTCGCGCCGGGCATGCAGGGCGCCAACCGCACCGGCCGTCCCTTCACCGGCGATTACGCGGGCGACCTGCTCTACGCGACCTTGCTCGAATATGGCTTCGCCAGCGGTGTCTATCGGGCGCGGCCGGACGATGGCTTGAAGCTGGTGGACGCCCGGATCAGCAACGCGGTGCGCTGCGTGCCGCCGCAGAACAAGCCGCTGCCGGCCGAAATCAACACCTGCCGGCAATTCCTTCGCGCCACCATCGCCACGATGCCGAAGCTGCGCGCGATCGTGCTGCTCGGGCGAATCGCACATGAATCAACGTTGAGGGCGCTGGGTGTTCGTTTGGCTGCCGCGCCTTTTGTGCACGGCACCGTGCATAGCGTGGGCCCATTCAAGCTCTACGACAGCTACCACTGCTCGCGCTACAACACGAACACCGGCGTGCTGACGACTGACATGTTCCGCAAGGTGTTCGCGACCGTGCGCAAGGAACTCGGCTAGCGCCTTCTCCCGGTATCCGCTTCGCGAACCGGTATCCACTTCGCGCGAAAGCGTCCTAACCCTTCGGCGGATTGGCCTGCAGCCATTCCAGCACGTCGCCGGCGTTCCGGTCGGGCGGGAACACCGGATAGAAAACGTGGGTGATGCGCGCATCGTCGATGATGAGCGCAAGCCGTTTGATCAGCGTCAGGCCCGCCACCGACATCGTCGGCAATCTCAGCACGCGCGTCAGTTCCAGCGCTTCGTCCGACAGCACCGGAAACGGCAGATGCAGGCGCGACGCCATCTCGGTTTGGTACGCATTGCTCTGCGTCGACAGCCCGAACACCTGGGCGGCGCCGGCCGCCTTCAGTTCGGCGAACAGGTCGCGGAAGGCGCAGGTCTGCGGCGTACAGCCGCGGGCCCCCGGGATCATGTCCCAATCGTCAACCAGCCCGATCTTGCCGGGCTCGCCGGTTCGCGGATAGGCAAACACCACG
>DASVOL010000112.1:0-1638 GCA_036383375.1 Bradyrhizobium sp.
CCTGTTTCCTTCGTCATTGCGAGGAGCTCGCCACAAAATTGCAGAGCAATTTTTGCGCTGAAGCGACGAAGCAATCCATTTTTCCCCGAGACGAGGCATGGATTGCTTCGCTCCGCTCGCAATGACGAATGCGGCGGATGGGTGTCGCCGACGTTACGCCGCTTGCATGATCTTCGTCATCTCAAAACTTCTCAACCCAGGGCCGCAATTCCAGTTCCCAGGTCCAGGCGCTGCGCGGCTGTTGCAGCACGTTCCAGTAGCTCAACGCGATTGCGTCCGGATCGAGCATCGAATCCGGGCGATCGGCGGGCTCGATGCGCGCGTCGCTGCGGATGGCACCGTCGATCACGAAATGCGCGACATGGATGCCCTGCGGCGACAATTCGCGCGCCATGCTCTGCGCCAGCCCGCGCAATGCGAACTTGCCCATCGCGAACGGCGCCGATTGCGCATAGCCCTTGACGCTGGCGGATGCACCGGTGAACAGGATGGCGCCCTTCTTGTTGGGCAGCATGCGCTTCGCCGCCTCCTGCGCCACCAGGAAACCGCCGAACGCCGAGACCGCGATCGCCTGCTCGACCTCGGAAGGGACCAGTTCAACGAACGGACCGCGCGAGCGGCCGGAGGCGTTATAAACAACGAGGTCGGGTGTTCCGATCTCGCGCTCGACGAGGCCGAACAGGCGCTCGACATCCTCGGCCTTGGTGGCATCGCAGGCGTAGGCGCGCGCACCGGTTTCCTTGCACAGCGCGCCGAGCTTCTCGATGCTGCGGGCGCCCAGCGCCACGCGAATTCCCTCTCGCGAAAATAGCCGCGCCAGCGAGGCGCTGAGGCCCTCGCCGGCGCCGACGATCAGGGCGATCTTGTACTTCGGAATATCCATTGGGCTTTCCTTTGCGAGGCCGGAGGAGGATAGTCGTGCCCAAACAAATGAGCACCGCAGCCGGGAATTCAATGCAGCCGCACAAGCAGGATCCGAAAACGTCGTCCGCCAGCCAGCCGGGCCTGTTGGCGCCCGATACGACGGGAATGAATTTCTACCGGGCCGATCCTGCGTTGACCGATCTTCTCAAGCTGCATTTGCCCGAGGCGTTGTTCCGCCACATCGAGCCGCATCTCGATCGGCTCGGGGGCTTGGCCGGCGGCACTCTCGACGAATGCGCGCGGCTTGCCGACCGGCATACGCCGGTGCTGCACCAGCGCGACAAGTTCGGCCGCGACGTCCAAACAATCGAATATCATCCGGCCTATCGCGAGATCGAGAAGGCCGCGTTCGGCGAGTTCGGCATTCACGCGCTGTCGATCCGCAAGGGCATCATGGGCTGGCCCGACAAATATCCTGTGGTGGCCAAGCACGCCTTCACCTTCCTGTTCAACCAGACCGAATTCGGCATGGGCTGCCCGATCAACGTCACCGACGGATGCGCAAAGCTGCTCGCAAATTTCGGCAGCGAGGAATTGAAGGCGAAATATCTCGACGGCCTGACCCAGACCGATATGAGCAAGCTGACCCAGGGCGGCCAGTTCATGACCGAGAAGGAGGGCGGCTCCGACGTCGGCACGCTGACCACGCGCGCCGTGCAGGAGGGCGACCACTGGCGGCTCTACGGCGAGAAATGGTTCTGCTCGAACGCCGAC
>DASVOL010000113.1:0-2677 GCA_036383375.1 Bradyrhizobium sp.
GATTCGGCGTTAGAATCACTCCACTTTAGAATTAGAATAAAACCAAACTAGGAGTGATTTTTGCAATCACGGAATTTGCGCGCGGGCCCCGGCTAGCGGATTCGACGTGGCTTAATGCCGCCGGTGAATGGACTTCCGTCCGGTGAACATCGCGCGCACCAGGTTCTGACGCTGCAGCAATCCCACCACGATGACGCCGAGCACGTGCAACCCGACCAGGATGATCACCGCATCCGAGGCATAGGCGTGGGTGTCCTCGACCCACCAGATGCCGAAGAAGGTCACGGTGACCTCCATTGCACCCGTGATCGCGGACACCGCGAGCATGAGCAGCAGTGCCACCAGCATCACGGTGCCTGCGGGGTTGAGCCCGATGTAGCGGCCGGTGATGCCGCGACGGAGATTCCAGATGTAGCGCGGTGCGGCGCGCAGGCGGATACCGAGCTTGCCGAAACGCGCATAGCGCGTGCCGGCAAAACCCCAGATCAGCCGGAACGCCAATAGCCCGATCACGGAATAGCCCGCCAGCCGGTGCAGCCGGTCATGGACGTTGGGCGTCACCCAAGCGACCAGGACGAGGGTGGCGAGCGCCCAGTGCCAGAGCCGCAGCGGCAGGTCCCAGACCTGCACGGTGGTGGCGCCGCGGGCGCCGGGCGCCACCTTCGTCATCGCGTCTGCTTCACTCGACGATTCACTTCAAGATTCACTTGAAGATTCATTTGGCGATCGTGTGCTTCAGGCTGAGATCCTCCGGGCTGTAGAACAGCTCGTAGAGCTTGCCTTCCTTGACGCCGTACACTTCGTAGCAGGAGCCCTCGACCTTAGAGCGGCGCACCTCGTAGCCCGCGGCCTTGGCCTTGGCTTCGGCATCGCTCGCCGGCTTCCAGGACGCCTTGTCGAGCTTGGTGCAAGTCTTGTAGCCGTCGGCGAACGCTGCCGATCCCGCAAACCCCAGAACGCACACTGCAAGCGCAGCGCTGATAATCACTCTCACGCGAATCTCCCCTCCGTTGACGATCATGCCCACAACGCCATCGCGCAGAGCACATGCGTGAAGAATGCTGAGGTGATTGCCAAGTCAAGGAAGCGCGGATGCGGCTCGCTTTAGAGAAATTCTAACGGCCGCGAAAACCGCTTTGCGCTCCACGCGCAATTTGGTTTTGACCGCGTGCTGCGGCCTTACGCCTCACGGGTATCCGACCCCCTGGCGCGGGCTCTCGATCAGGAGGCGGCGCCCGCCATTGCGAGACGAACTGCGGGGCGTTCGGCTGCGACCGGCATCCGCCCGCCGATCATCTGGGCGACCTTCTCGCTCTGGACCGCGGGGCTGAAGTGGAAACCCTGTACTTCCACGCAGGCGTCGGCGCGCAGGATGTCGAGCTGCTCCCTGGTTTCGACGCCTTCAGCCGTCGTCGTCTTGCCGAGGCTGACGGCGAAGCGAACGATCGCGCGCGCGATCCGGCGCGACTCGTCGGTTGCGCCCGAGAGTTCGGACACGAAGCTGCGGTCGATCTTGACCTTGTCGAACGGAAACTTCTGCAGGAAGCTCAGCGACGAATAGCCGGTGCCGAAATCGTCGAGCGCGATCCGCACCCCGAGATCATGCAGCTGGCTGAGCGCCGCGAACACCGCCTCGCTGTCCTGGATGATCGCCGTTTCGGTGACTTCGAGCTCGAGCCTGTCAGGCGAAACGCCCGAGCTTGCCAGCGCGTGCACGATCACCGGGACCAGTTCCGGGCTCCTGAACTGCACCGGGGACAGGTTGATCGCGATCTTGAGGTCGTCGGGCCATTTGGCGGCTTCCGCGCACGCGGTGCGCAGCACCCATTCGCCGAGCGGCACGATCAGCCCGGTCTCTTCCGCCAGCGGAATGAACTGCGCCGGCGAGACCATGCCGCGTTGCGGATGATGCCACCGCAGCAGCGCCTCGAAGCCGCAGGTCTCCCCGCTCGCGACGTTGATGAACGGCTGATAGTGCAGCTCGAACTCGCCATTGGCGAGCGCGCTGCGCATGTCGCGCTCGAGGCTGCGCCGGGTCTGCAGCAGCCGGTCGAGCTCCGGCTCAAAGAAGCGGAACGAGCCGCGCCCACCGCTCTTGGCCGAGTAGAGCGCAAGATCGGCGCTGCGCAGGACCTCGTCGGAATCGGTGCCGTCGCGCGGCGCGATCGCAATCCCGATGCTGGTCGTGGTGGTCACCCGATGATCGCCGAGATCGATCGGCTCGCTGAGCGCCTTCCTGATCCTCTCGGCAAGTACACCGGCTTCCGTGACCGGATCGGTGACGTAGTCGATCACGGCGAATTCGTCGCCGCCGAGCCGTGCGATCAGCGTGGTATCGCTGACGCACCTGCGGAGCCGCGCGGCTACCGACTTCAGCAGCGCATCGCCTGCCGGATGCCCGAGGGTGTCGTTGACGTCCTTGAAGCGGTCGAGATCGAGCATCAGCACCGCAAGGCTCGGTCCGCCGCACCGCGCGCCGGAAAGCGCCTGCTCCATCCACTCCTTGAGCAGCACGCGGTTCGGCAGATCGGTCAGTGCGTCGTGCTGCGCCATATGGGTGATCTTGGCCTCGGAGCGCCGCTGTTCGGTGACGTCGCGATGCGTCGCCACCCAGCCGCCGCCGGGCATCGGCTGCCGCGTCACGCAGATCAGGCGGCCATCGGCAAGCTCGTCGACC
>DASVOL010000114.1:0-6106 GCA_036383375.1 Bradyrhizobium sp.
TGATCGAGCGTGATCGCACGCGGCTTGTCGTAGATGTCGGCCGTGCGCTCGACGACCGCGACGCTCAGGCCGGCTTTCGCCAGCAGATTGGCGAAGATGGCGCCGACCGGCCCGAGGCCGACGACGGCCGCGTCATACAAGGGATCATGCCTGGGGTTCGCTGACATCGACATGCTACTTCGCGAGGTAGCTCTCGAGCGTCAACGGCTTCGGCTTCACCTCCGGCTCGCGGATCGCAACTCCTTCGAACGGCGTCGCCTCCTCGAACCAGGCCTGCCGCGCCGGCAGGCCCCAGGGGAACGAGATCTTGTGGTCGGACGGGTCCCAGCCGATCGGCTCGTTCTCGATGTCCATGATCTGGTAGTGCGTGTTGAACAGCTCGACGCGGTGCCCGTCGGGATCGCGCATGTAGACATACATCGCATGCCCCGGCCCGTGCCGCCCGGGGCCACGCTCGACGGCCGCGCCATAGCCGAGTTCGCCGGCGAGATCGCTGGCATTCAGCAGATGATGGACCTCGGGCGCGAGGAACGCGAAATGATGCAGCCGCGGTCCCGCGCCGTTGAAGAACACGATGTCGTGCGGATTGCCCTTGCGCTGCAGGAACACGCCGCGCAGATCGAACGTGCCGGCGGGCGCGATGTATTCACTGAGCCGAAAACCGGCCGCGGTGTAGAACTCGCACGCCTTGCGCACGTCGGGCGTCAGCACCTGGTAATGGTCGAGCCGCAGCGCCGAGCCGCCGGCATGGCGGGTGAATGTGGTGATCATGCGCGGCTCGACCGGCATGGTCGCGCAGAACTCCAGCGGCGTGCCGGCCGGATCGGTCGCCTGCAACGTGCGGCCCTGATGCGGCACCTCGGCCCAGCCGGCCTCGCAGCCATGCGCTTCGAAGAATGCCTTGAGCCGGTCGAGGTCAGCGTCCTGAAACACCCGCAGGCCGAGCCGCGTGCAGACGGCGCCCGCGCCCCTGCGCAACACAAGGCTGTGATGACAGGCCTCCTCGACCCCGCGGAAATACAGCGCATCGCCCTCCTCCGCGGTCAGGATCAGCCCGATCACCTTTTCGTAGAACTGCCGGCTCGCCGCGAGGTCACGGACGGTGAGAACGACATGGCTGGCCCGCGTGATCCGGAACCCGGGATCGTGGTTGGTGGTCGGCAAGCTCATGTGCACCTTCTGGTTTTGCCGTTCGCGGGAACCCAACTCATTGCCAAAAACCGGCGGGCGATCAAGCCGCGTGGCGCTGGGCACTATCTGCCGGTCCGTGACACCCGTCACGGCCTGCCGTGACACCCGTCACGCATTTCCATCGATTTGTCGGCGATGCCTGCCGGTGGAACAAAAACGTGAGCCGGCCGTGGCACGGTTCGCTCCAATAGTTCATAGTTTGTCAAAGGTTTGCAGAGAATTCTTGGTCCCTGCGCATGGTCAAACCACGCAGGCAATTTAGTGAGATGCGTATCAATCTCAGATCATATTTCGCGGCCTTGTTCGCGGGTGACCTCGCGGCCTTCGGCGCATCATCGACAGACGAAGCGCTTGCCGGCCACATCCGCGCCGAGCAGGTTTCGCTCGTGCTCGGCTATTCCTTCGGCATCATGCTGGCCAACGCCTGCAACGCGCTGGTGCTCGCGGCCGCGCTGTGGCAATCGCCGGATTGGGCCTTCGCCCTGGTATGGGCCGCCGCCGTCAGCAGCGCGGCGCTGTTCTTCGGCCTGCAGGCCCGCGCCTCGCGCCGCATCGCCAAGCCGCAATTCGTATCGCGCCGAACCATGTACCGGCTGGTGCGCAATGCATTTGCGCTCGGCGCCGCCTGGGGCGTCGTCCCGGTCGCCTTCTTTGCGAGCGCATCGAGCGGCGCACAATTGGTGATCACCTGTCTCTGCGCCGGCATGCTGGCCGGCGGCGCCTTCGCGTTCTCTACCATCCCGATCGCCGCGATCGCCTTCACCGCACCGATCTTCGTCGGCACCGCGATCTGCCTCGGCAGGGACGGCGACTTCATCTATCTGCTGATGGCCGTCCTCGTCCTGGTCTACGGCTCCGTGCTGCTGCGCGCCGTGTTCGTCAACGCGTTCGAGTTCAGGCGTCGCATCATCGCCCAGCACGAGGCCGAACGGACGGTGCGGCAGGATCCGCTGACGCATCTGCCGAACCGCGTCGCCTTCAACGAGGCGCTCAATGCTGCGCTGAGCCGGCTGGAGCGCTCGGGCGAGGAATTCGCGGTGCTGCTGCTCGATCTCGATCGCCTCAAGGAGATCAACGACAGGTTCGGCCGTCCGGCAGGCGACGAGCTGCTGGTGCAGCTTGCGGCGAGGCTGCAGCGCTGCACGCGCGCGGCCGAGCATGTCGCGCGGATCGGCGGCGACGAGTTCGCGCTGATCATGTCGAATCTGACGCGGCCCGAGGACGCGCTCGCGATCGCCGAACGGTTCGTCGCGGCGTTTGCCGATCCGTTCCCGATCGACGGATTCGAGATCACCAGCGCCATCAGCATCGGTATCGTGCTCGCGCCGCGGGACGGCAATACGTCCCACGAACTGCTCAAGCATGTCGACATCGCGCTGTACCGGGCGAAGAAATCCGGCCCCGGCACGATCTGCTTCTTCGAGGCCAGCGACGACCAGTCGGCGCGCGACCGCCGCGCCCTGCAGCGCGAGCTGGAACAGGCCATCGAGCTGGACCAGCTGTATCTCGTCTACCAGCCGTTCCTCGACATCCGCAAAGGCCGCGTCACCGGCTTCGAGGCGCTGTTGCGCTGGCAGCATCCGACCCGTGGCCTGATCCCGCCGACCGTCTTCATTCCGATCGCCGAGGAGAGCGGACTGATCCACCAACTCGGCGAGTGGGTGATCCGCCGCGCCTGCGCGATGCTGTCGCGCTGGCCTGACGACATCAGGATCGCGGTGAATTTCTCCGCGGTTCAGTTCCAGAACGTCGGCATCCTGCAGACCATCGTCGAGGCGCTTTCCCAGGCGAACGTCGCGCCGAACCGGCTGGAGATCGAGATCACCGAATCGATGCTGATCTCGAAATACGGATCGGCGCCCGCGATCCTGAACGGGTTGCTCGAGCTCGGGCTAACGGTCGCGCTCGACGATTTCGGCACCGGCTTCTCGTCGCTGACCTATCTGCGCAAGCTGCCGTTCAGCCGCATCAAGATCGATCAATCCTTCATCCGGGACATGCTGACCCAGCCGGATTGCGCCGCGATCGTCAAATCGGTGATCGGCCTCGCGCAGGACCTGCAGATCGGCGTCGTGGCCGAAGGCGTCGAGACCGCCGACCAGCTCGAATATCTGCGCCAGACCAGCTGCGACGAGGTGCAGGGCTATTTGATCGGCCGGCCGATGTCGGGCAGCGATATCTCCGCGCTGCTCGATCGCAATCCGCAGCACTCGGAGCACGCGGCGTAGCGCCGATCGGGCACGTCACGGCGCGTCGGCGCGATGCAGGGTATCCACCGTGATGGTGCCGCGGGCACGCGAGACGCACGCGCAGATCTTGCGGCTCGCCTGCTTCTGGTGATCGCTGAAGAAGACGTCGCGATGGTCGATCTCGCCATCGACGTCGACCACGTCAATCGCGCAGACGCCGCATTCGCCGCGCCGGCAGTCGCTCATCACCTCATGGCCGGCTTCGTTGAGCACGTCCAGCATCGAGCGGTCGCGCGGGATCACGAACTCGGTCCCCTCACCCCTGAGCCGCACGCGGAACGCCTCGGTCGGCAGCAGCCCGCTCGATCCAAAGGTCTCGTAACGCAGATCGGTCGGCGGGCGGCCGGACGATTCCCACGCACGCCGCGCCGCATCCAGCATCCGCATCGGACCGCAGAACAACGTCATCGTATCCTGCGGCAGCCTTGCGAAGACGTCGTCGAGGTCAAGCCGTCTGCCCTCGTCGCCGGCATGGACGATGAGGCGGTCGCCGAGCAGACGCTCGAGCCTATCGAGATAGGCCGCATCGCCGCGCGTGCGCACGGCATAGTGCAAGGTCACGCCGGCATCGCGGCGGGCCAGCACCTCGGCCGCACCGACGATCGGCGTGATGCCGACGCCGCCTGCGACCAGGCAGAATTGCCGCCGGGTCCAGTCGAGCTGCACCAGCGAGGCGGGCTGCGTGATGTTAAGCCGCGCGCCCGGCGCGAGCGACCACATGTAGCGCGAGCCGCCGCGGGAATCCGGTGCGTGTCGCACCGCGATCCGGTAGCCTTGCGGATCCGCTTCGCCGACCAACGAATAGGACCTGACCTGCGGCTGGCCGTCGATGGTGACGCCGACGTCGATATGGCTGCCGACGGGATAGGGCGCACCGGTGAAATCATCCGGCCGCAGCAGGAATTCGCGGATGCCGGGCGTGAGGTCGCGCGCAGCGAGCAGCGTGGCTGATGTCCAGGTTTCAATGAATCGCATGGCGCGCTCCGTTCAGCCGGCCGTGACCAGCGCCAGCGCCGGCAGCAGATCAAGGTGCGTGCGGTTGCGCAGCGCCAGCCGCAGATTGCGCGCCGCAAGCCTTGCATGCTCGCGCATGATCGCCTCGGCCCGCGCGCCCTCGCGATTCTCGATGGCGTCGACCACGACGCGATGATGGTCCTGCGCGATCAGCAATATCTGGCGCGCCTCGGGCAAGGCCGATTGCGCCATCACGAAACCGCTCGGCGAGGCGAACGGCAGCGCCGAGGCGCGGTCGATCTGTCGGATCAGCGGTGGACTGCGCGACAGCTCGGTGAGCTGTGCGTGGAAGCGCGCATTGAGCGCGACATAGGACGAGAACGCTTCGACCGAGATCGGGTCCTGGCGCACCAGGCCGTCGATCTCGTTAAGGCACTCCTTCAGCGGCTCGAGATCGCGCGACGACACGCCGCGCTCGGCGGCAAAGCGCGCGGCAAGCCCTTCCAGCGTGCCGCGCAGCTCGATCGAATCGAGGATGTCGCGCTCGGAAAACGCCTTGACCATGAAGCCGCCGGACGGGATCGCCTCCAGCAGGCCCTCCTCCTCCAGCCGGACCAGCGCCATCCGCACCGGCGTGCGGGACACGGCGGTGATCTCGACCGCCTGCAGCTCCGAGATGCGCTCGCCCGGCCGCAGCCGGCCCGAGAGAACGAGGTCCCGCAGCGCGAGCTGCGCCCGCACGGTGTGCGACACTGAGCGATCGGCTTCGCGCTCCGCCATGGCCCGGCCTACTCCGCCGCCTGCAATTGCTGCGGTGGGTTTTCCTTCGCCACCATGCGGTCGATGACGCGGCGCGCCCACATCGCACCGGCATCGATGTTGAGGTTGTAGAACACGCGGTCCGGATTTTCGTCCATCGCGCGCTGTTGCGCTTCCAGGATGATCTCGTCTTCGTGGAAGATGCCGGCGACGCCGTCGCGGATTTCGCTGGTCAGGCGCTGCTCGGTGATGCGGTGATTGCGGACGAAGGCCCAGAAGTAATGGCAGGTTGTCTCGGTCTCCGGCGTGATGGTGTTGAGCACATAGCCGTTGACGCCGTGCGAGCGATCGCCCTCCGGCGCGCCCGATCCGGCCGGCGCAACGCCGACGTCGATATTGACGGTGCACGGCGCCTCGAAGCGGATGATCTGCCAACGATCGACCGGGCCGGGCTTTTGCAGCTGTTTCGCCCAGAACGGCGGCGCCTCGATGCCCCTCATCCAGCGCGTGACGGTCACGGTCTTCTCGCCATGGGTGACATCGAACGGCGCTTCGGCGACCGCGTCGTTGCCGATGCTCGAGCCGTGCACGAAGGTCTCGTGCGTGAGGTCCATCAGATTGTCGACGACCAGGCGGTAGTCGCATTTGACGTGAATGGTCTTGCCGTCGCCGGCCCAGGCCGGATCGTGATTCCAGTGCATGTCCGGCACCAGCGCGGGATCGGCGAGCGCAGGATCGCCCATCCAGAGCCAGATGAAGCGATGGCGCTCGACGACGGGATAGGCGCGCACGCAGGCCGACGGATTGATGGTCTCCTGCGAGGGCATGAAGGTGCAGCGGCCCTGCGCATTGTATTTCAAGCCGTGATAGCCGCAGACCACGGTGTCGCCGTCGAGCCGGCCCTTGGAGAGCGGCACGAGGCGATGCCAGCAGGCATCCTCGAGCGCCACGAC
>DASVOL010000115.1:0-1759 GCA_036383375.1 Bradyrhizobium sp.
AGTTCCGCGCATCGGCAACGCACCGACACACTTCATCGCTAGCGCCTTGACCTTACATCAACCTGAAACAGCCGGAAACGCATCACGCAGCTATTCATCGACGGTTCAGAGTGTGCAGTGACTCATCATCGTGCGATTCAGCGGAACATTGCGCGACGCAGTTCTGCATCATCGCGTGCACTCCACGCGGCGCGAGATCTTGACTATTGAAATCGCGAACACGACTTCGGCTCGCGCACGATTGCAACGATCCGGGAGCGTCGCGCCGCACGCTTCGCAAGCACCGCGATCAGCCGAGCCACCATCGGCGTGATGCCGACCCCGAATTGCAGCGTGTCCGTAGCAGCGCCTCCGGATGAGCGCCAGAAGCGAACACCGCACCACCTCGAAAGCGGTATGCCAGCGGCCGCGCTCCGCGATTGACACTCCCCTGAAACGACCACACGATACGACCTGCGGCAGCGCCAGGCCCGCGGCTTTCCGCCGACGCGATTGCAACTGGGCTGCCGCTTGATGGATGTCATCGTTCCGCCATCTGTCGCCGGCGGCAATGCGTGGCATAACTTGATCTCGACGAGCCTGTGCTGCCTTGAGGTGCCACCATGAACATTGAAAAATATACCGATCGCCTCCGCGGCTTCATTCAGTCGGCACAATCGCTCGCGATGCGCGAGGGACATCAGCAGTTCTCGACGCTCCATATCCTGAAGGTGCTACTGGACGACAATGAGGGCCTCGCGGCCGGTCTGATCGACCGGGCCGGCGGCAACTCGCGCGCGATCCTCAAGGCGACCGAAGACGCGCTGGCGAAGGTGCCGAAGGTCAGCGGCGCCGGCTCCGGACAGATCTATATGGCGCCCGAGACCGCGCGCACCTTCGCCGCCGCGGAACAGGCCGCCGACAAGGCCGGCGACAGTTTTGTCTCGGTCGAACGCATGCTGCAGGCGCTCGCCGCCGACAAGGACAGCGAGGCCGGCAAGCTGCTCGCCAAGGGCGGCGTCAATCCGCAGAACCTGAACGCGGCGATCAACGCCCTGCGCAAGGGCCGCACCGCCGACAGCGCATCGGCCGAGAATGCCTATGACGCGCTGAAGAAATACGCCCGCGATCTCACCCAGGCCGCGCGCGACGGCAAGCTCGATCCGGTGATCGGCCGCGACGAGGAGATCCGCCGCACGATTCAAGTTCTGTCACGCCGCACCAAGAACAATCCCGTCCTGATCGGCGAGCCCGGAGTCGGCAAGACCGCGATCGTCGAGGGCCTTGCGCTGCGCATCGTCAATGGCGACGTGCCGGAGAGCCTGCAGGACAAGGCGCTACTCGCGCTCGACCTCGGCGCGCTGATTGCCGGGGCCAAGTATCGCGGCGAGTTCGAGGAACGGCTCAAGGCCGTGCTGCAGGAGGTGACGTCCGCCGAAGGCGGCATCATCCTGTTTATCGACGAGATGCATACGCTGATCGGCGCCGGCAAGGGCGACGGCGCGATGGACGCGTCGAACCTTCTGAAACCCGCGCTGGCTCGCGGCGAGCTGCACTGCATCGGCGCCACGACGCTCGACGAATACCGCAAGCATGTCGAGAAGGACCCTGCCCTGGCGCGACGGTTCCAGCCGGTGTTCGTCTCGGAACCGACGGTCGAGGACACCATCTCGATCCTGCGCGGCCTGAAGGACAAATACGAGCAGCATCACGGCGTGCGCATCGCGGACTCGGCGCTGGTCGCGGCCGCGACACTGTCGAACCGCTACATCACCGACCG
>DASVOL010000116.1:0-3271 GCA_036383375.1 Bradyrhizobium sp.
TGCGCTGAATGAAAAGAGCCCGCCGCGCGATCGCGCCAACGCCTTCTCAGATTGTGCAATGACGTAGCGGCCCGGCAACGGCACGTCACAAAAGCGGATGCGCGCGGAGATTCCGCGACGTGCTCGGCGAACCGCGTACTACAACAAACCCGTATTTTTGAGATGTGCGCCGCCTGCTGCAGGCGGGCGCGACGGGGGTTACCTTTGTTGCCGATTGCCAACTTTGCGCGGACTGGTTTCCGCTTCGCCGCCTCGCGTCTTGCGTCCGAGCTTCGCACCAGACTGCCGTCGACGGCGAGCGCGCGACGCGCCGGCTGCGGCCTCATCCTGATCGCCGCCGCGCTGTTCGGCTCGGTCGCCGCGGCCAGCGCGCAGGCGCCGGCGATAGCCTCGATCTCCCCGACATCAGGTCCCGCCGCAGGCGGCACCACGGTCACCATCTCGGGCGGCAGCTTCAGCACGGCCACCGCGGTGCGCTTCGGCGCCGTCAACGCAACGAGCTTCGTCATCAATTCGAGCGAGCGGATCACCGCCGTCGCGCCGGCAGGGACCGGCACGGTCGATGTCACCGTGACCAACCCGTCCGGAACATCATTCACGTCTCCAGTGGATCAGTACACCTATACGGCGTCCGCGCCGACGGTGACATCGATCTCGCCGACCGCAGGCCCGACCAGCGGCGGAACGACGGTCATCATAACAGGCACAGCTTTCACCGCCGCGACGGCCGTAACGTTCGGCGCAACCCCTGCAACCCGCTTCACCGTCAATTCCAGCACCCAGATCACCGCGACCTCGCCGGCGGGAACGGGCACGGTGGATATCACGGTGACGACGGCAGTCGGGACCTCGGCGACATCAGCGGCGGACCGCTTCACCTTCGCAGCCGTAACGACGACCCAGACTGCGCTGACCTCGTCGCAGAATCCGAGCAGCCTTGGCCAATCGGTGACCTTCACGGCGAACGTCATCACCCCGGTGGGAACGCCGACCGGCACGGTGACCTTCAGCGACAATGGATCGCCGATCGGCACCGCGACGCTCGCGGCAGGCACGGCGAGCTTCTCGATCGCGACGCTCAAGGTCGGCAGCCACACCATCACGGCGAGCTATGCCGGCAGCGGCGCGTTCAATGCCAGCACCTCGTCGCCGCTCGTGCAAAGCGTGAATGTCCCGACCGACAGCGTAAGACTGCGGGCATTGCAGATCGACATCACCAAGCTGGTGGCGCAGAACTCCGGTCAGGCAATCTCGGGTGCGATCGACAATGCGATCTCGGACGGGTTCAGCGAAGGCGGCAGCTTCATGACGCCAAGCGGTGCCGGCATGCGCTTCAACTTCGCGGCCGATCCGTCAGACGGCGTGGCACAGGCCGATGCGACGGGGAATCGTGGTGCCTATGCGCCGGATCGCACTTCCGGCACACCGGGACGCAGCGGCGGCAGTTCACGGATCGACAATGCGTTCGCGGCGATCGATCAGCAGATGCCGACCAAGGCAAAGCCCAGAGCCTACCGCGAGGCGCGCGACTGGCTGTTCTGGATCGACGTCAGGGGCAGCGGCATCGACCGCTGGTCGTCGCCGACCGCGCCTGATGTCGGCACGACGGGCTCGTCGATCTACGGCAGCCAGCTCAATGCCCTGATGGGACTGACCTACCGGGCGATGCCGAGCCTCGTGCTCGGTGCCGTCGCCGGCTATGAGACGTTCAACTACACGGCACAGGACATCAACGGAAGGCTCACCGGCGACGGCTGGACCGCGGGCACCTATCTCGGCTGGATGATCACGCCGGCGCTGCGCTACGACGCCGCCGTGACCTTCTCGCAGATCGGCTACAACGGCGTCGCCGGAACGGCGCAGGGCAACTTCAACGGCGACCGCTGGATGTTCGCGACCGGGCTCACCGGCAGCTACAAGATGAGCAACCTGCTGATCGAGCCGTCCGCGCGACTCTACACGCTGTGGGAGCATGAGAACGCCTATGTGGACACGCTCGGTACGCTGCAGACGGCGCGTGACTTCGTCACCGGCCGCGCATCCGGCGGTGTCAAGCTGAGCTATCCGCTGGCAACGATCGACGCCGCGGTGGTCTCGCCCTATCTCGGCGTCTATGGCGACTATTATTTCAGCAAGGACGACGCCGCAGCACTGGCCGTGAACGGCATCCCGATCAACCCGACGCTGGTGCTGGAGGGCTGGTCAGCCCGCGTCACCGGCGGATTGAATACGAGGCTCGCGGGCGGCACGATCCTCGGTCTCGGCGCGGAGTATGGCGGCCTCGGCGGCACCGCCCGGATCTGGACGTTCTCGGCCAGGGCGCGCGTGCCGTTCAACTGATTGAAGGCGGCACCACCGGCTCGCATCCGCGGTGATGCGGGTCCGGTGGCGCGCTTACTAGCGCTTGTCGTCGTCTTGCTGTTTTACGTCACTCGGCGGCTGCAGGCCGGGGCTGTTGGCCCAGCGGTCGAGATCCTCGATGACCCGCCGGTGGCTCGGCCGTAGCGACGGCGGACCGCCGGGCTCCTGAGACAATTTTCGGGGCAGCTTGACCTGTTCTGGCATGCGAGGCTCCAGAGCTGGGTGGTGTGCGGGCCATTCGCCGTGACCGTGACGCAATGCGTGGATCGTCGGCCGCAACGAAGGCGCGAAGATTATTTGTGATCTGCCGGATTTGCCGGTGCTGTGACCTGCTGAGCGGGAGCGGCCTGCTCCCACGGCGCCGGCAGGATGACCCGCGCCGGCGGCAGGTTCTGCGCGGCGCGCTGCACACTGGCATCCGCGTTCGCCGGCCGCGGCTCTTCGCTGGCGCTATCGGCGCGGGCGACGGCGATGGTGATGCCCATCGCCATGACCGCGAGGCCGAGTCCCGCGCCGATCGAAGCGGCAACGACGCCGGTCCGCGGCCTGTTCAGGATGGCAAGATGAGATGGGGTCATCACAACTGCTCCTCACGCAATACACATGGTTCGGAGCCGTGCGGGACGTGACCGCCGCGCACGGCTCGGGGCGGTGATCAGGTCTTGATGTCGGCCGGCAGCTTGCCCCCATTGGCGGCGAGCTTGGCCATCACCTGCTGATGCAGCCAGACATTCATGGTGGCGGTGTTGTTGGTATCGCCGGTGTAGTGCAGCTCCTTGGCGAGCTCCTTGCGCGCAGCGAGGCTGCTGTCGAGGCCCAGCGCCTTCATCAGGTCGACGATCGAGGTCCGCCAGTCGAGCTTCTCGCCGGTGGCAGCCGCCGCCTTGTCGACGATCGCCGCGACGTCGAC
>DASVOL010000117.1:0-21969 GCA_036383375.1 Bradyrhizobium sp.
TGGTCGGTGTAATCCTCGAGCCCGAAGCGGCCCTTGCTGCGCGGGATGTCGCGCGGATTGTGCCAGTCGGTGATGTAGACGTCGTGGTCCTGCAGCAGCGTCTTCACGGTGCCGCGCAGCAGCGTGGCGAAATGCCCGGACATCGGCGCCACCAGCAGGAGCCGCGGCTGCTCCGGTCCGTCCACCTTCCTGAAATGCAGCAGCGAGCCGAACGGCGTCGCATAGGCGACCTCCTCGGTCACCTGGTATTCCCGGTTGCCGGAGGACACGCTGCCGATGGCGTAGTCGGGACGGGCGTAGGTCAGGGTGGAGCGCGAGATCAGCTCGAGCGCCGCCGCAAGCCGGCCGTACACCCGGTCGGCGGCGCCCTGCGGCACCAGATTGAGGTATTTCAGCGCCGCTGCAGCACCGGTCCGCCATGGCGCCGTGAGGTCCATGTGGTTCTGATAGGCTTGGTACATCATTGACATCATACGCATCCGCCCCTGGCTAGGCTGGCTATGCAATATCGACGCCAGAGAGGGGGCGGGCTGCCCGGCAAATTGGCACGTGGCTTGCTGCAAAAATGAACGGCCTCGGGGCGCGGCGGCTTGGACCGGCGCGCGCTGCCCGGGGGTAAGGACGCGTTCAGGGCGTGAGGGACCGGTATGGCGAAGGCGACACTCACCATCAGCAGCAAGAATTATTCGTCCTGGTCGCTGCGCGGCTGGTTGTTGGCAAAATTCGCCGGGCTGGAGTTCGAGGAGGTGGTCACTGCACCCGATGACCCCACGGCGCGGGCCGAGCTGCTGCTGCTGTCGTCGTCGATCCTGGTGCCCTGCCTGCGCCACGAGGGCGCGACCGTCTGGGATACGCTGGCGATCGGCGAGTATCTCAACGAGATCATGCCGCATGCCGGGCTGCTGCCGGACGACCGGATCCAGCGCGCGCATTGCCGCTCGATCTCGGGCGAGATCCATTCCGGCTTCACCACGCTGCGGTCGTCGCTGCCGGTCAACCTCAAGGGGCATTTTCCCGGCTTCAAGATCTGGTCGCGGGCGCAGGCCGATATCGACCGGGTCTGCACCATCTGGCGCGATTGCCTCAGCCTGTCAGGCGGCCCGTTCCTGTTCGGCGAACGCCGCACCATGGCGGACGCGATGTATGCCCCCGTCGTGACCCGCTTCATGACCTATGACGTGAAGCTCGATCCCGTGCTCGCGGCGTATGCCAGCACCATCATGGCGATGCCGGAGATGCAGGAATGGATCGAGGCCGCGAAGGCCGAGCCTGCCGACGTCGAGGAGCTCGAGGTCGAATATTAGGCAGCGTGCGCCGGGCCTGCCGGCGCTGGCGGCTCAAGCTCCGGGCAAGCCTTGCTCAATGGACGTGCCGTCGCCGCCCGGCATCGGCGTCGCGCGGCGATCGGGCGCAGCCCGCGCCGACCGCAAATTCACGCCTTGCTCCAGATGCTTCCGGTGCGATGGCTGCGCGTGGCGAGGCCGATAACCGGGCTGGCAAGGATTTCGCATAGCAACAAGCGAGCTGTGACCGCGACGATGCGACGCTGCCGAAAATTTGGACGCTGAGCCCGCGCCGCGATCTCGCGAACACGAGAACCGTGGAGGCTTGAAATGAACCAGCACGCCATCGTCAGCAAATTCTCCCACGTCAAACCCGGTGACACCGAGTTCAAGGGCGGAGGTCTGCGCGACTTCTTCCTGTATCGAGATCTCGGCATCGCCGATGCCACCGGTGGGCAGGTGATCTGCCACCTGGTCAAGGCCAATCCCGACCTGCCGCCGGAAGAGGGCACCGGCTGGCACAAGCATTTGTGCGATTTTCAGATCGTCATCATGACCAAAGGCTGGGCGCGCTTCATGTATGAGGACAAGGAGACGCTGGTCGAGGCCGGCGACGTGATCCATCAGCGGCCCGGCATCACCCACTACCTGTTCGATTACTCGAAGGACATGGAATACCTCGAGATCGTCAGCCCCGCCGATTTCAAGACCGTGGATGTGCCGCCGGCAACCGAGACGGTGCCGCCGGTGACGCCGTGGAAATGATCGCCAAGGAGGATCAGAGGAGGGACAGCAAATGACGTCTGCGGAGGAATTAACCTTTGTCGTCGGCCGCTGGCTGCGGCCGATCGTCATGCTTCTGTATGTGGTGCGCCGCCTCGGGCTGATGACCACATCTAGCCGTGAACAACGGAGTACGTCGCTCGATCAGTGATTCGGACGCGGTTCGTTCCATCCGCGTTCCAAATCTTAAAACGCCCCGCATGCGCGTCGCGTTTTGAAACAGCGCGCGCCAATGCGCGCCTCAGGCCATGCCCGCCTGCTTCACGCGCGGCATCCGCCAGGCGATGACATTGACCTCCAGCGGGCCGCCGGTCGTGTCGTTGCGCCACTGGCCGTCGATGAAGCGGCAGGCGAACGGCAGCTGATACGTTCCGCTGTGATCCTCACAAAGCACTTCCACGCGTTGTTCCGGCGAAGGTTCGCCATTGCCGTCGAATTGCGCCAGCCGTTTTTCGCGCGTAGCCATACGATCTGTCTCCACTGCCCAAGGTCGAGCCAAAAGGGGTCGAACCAAACAAGTTCCGAAGGCCCCCGTCCCCACGAGTAGTCCCCGTAATAGGTGAAGCACACCGCTCGAATGCGGTTTCAGTGTGGTATGTCTGCCCCGCTTTCAGCGTCGCGAGCACAAATCTGTGAATGACGCATGTGATTGGGGGATGCCGATGATTGCGCGTTTCGTTGTTGCCTTGCTGGTGCCGCTTGCACTCGGCGTCGTCGGAACCGCGCATGCGCAGGACGTTCCCGGTATCGAGATCTGCACCGTCGAGAAAACCATGGAGCGGCGCACCAGCTGCCTGCAGAGCAACGTCGATTTCCTGCAGAAGACGATCAGCAAGCTCACATCGGATCACCAGCAGAAGCTCGACGCCGCCAACCGGCAGATCGAAAGCCTGAAGGGTTCGGTCGCGACCTTGCAGAAGCTCGTCACCGATTTGCAGTCGGCGCAGGTCAAGCTGGCCGAAGATATGAAGAAGAAGGTTGACGCGCCGCCGGCGAAGGACGCGACGCCGGTTGCGAAGGACGCGACGAAGTAGGAAATCGTCATTGCGAGGAGCGAAGCGACGAAGCAATCCATGCTTCAGCACGTGCGGTACTGTGGATTGCTTCGCTTCGCTCGCAATGATGGCAGAGAGTGTGGCTCGTCACGCCACCCGGTATTTCTCCATCACATCGCGATCCGGTTCGTAGCCGAGCCCGGGGCCCTGCGGCACGGCGACGCGGCCATTGGTGTCGACGGCGATGCGGTCGCCCCACAGGCAGGCGGGACGCTTCATGAAGAACACTTCGATCAGGCCTTCGTCGCGGATCGCCATCAGATGCAGCGTGGCGAGGAAGCCCGGCCCGAAATAGGGCGAGTGCGGAATCACCTGGACGCCGAACTCGTCGGCGAGCACCGCCACGCGCAGGAATTCCGTGACGCCGCCGACCTTGATCACCGAGGGCTGGGCGTGACTGACCGCCCCCGCGGTCATCATCTGGCGGAATTGATGCACAGTGCAGGCGTTCTCGCCGGCGGCGATATCGAGCCGGCCTTCTCTGCGCACCTCCGCGAGCGTCGCAAAATCCTCCGGCGGCCAGACCGGCTCCTCCAGGAACATCGGCGCGGCCTGCTTGCAGTCGCGGGCGAACTGGATCGCCGCCGGTCCATCCAGCGGGCAATTCATGTCGACCATCAGCGGCATGCCGGGGCCGATCGCTTCGCGCGCGGCGGCGACCGCGGGCACGGTGGTCTCGTGCAGCTTGATCGCGGCGTAGCCGAGCTTGATGGCCTTCTTGCATTCGGCGGCGATGTGCGCGGGATTGCCGATCCGCATCAGGCTGGCATAGGCCGGAATCGTGCTGCGCTTCGCGCCGCCGATCAATTGGTGCAGCGGCACGCCTTTCGCCTTGCCGGCGAGATCCCACAGCGCGATGTCGAGCGCCGAAATCGCAAACATGGTGATGCCGTAGCGGCCGAACAGATGCAGATTGCGCTGGATCTGCTCCATCGCAGCGGGAATGCTGGCAGCATCAGGCACCTCGAGGCCGCGCGCCTGCGGTGCGATCATCTCGGCCACCGCCGCGCAACTCGTCTTCGGGCAGACATAGGCGAAGGCATCGCCCCAGCCGGTCAGCCCTGCATCGGTCGAAACCTCGACCAGCACCATGTCGAGCGCCGAGATCGCGGACGCGCCCTGGCGGAAGCTCGCAGGGCCTGCGTCATAGGGAATGCGGATGTGGTGGGCGCGGACGTCGGTGATCTTCATTGTTGTTGTCCTTCCGATCGCAGGATGACCCTGGAGCTCATGATGGCCGGACACGGCAACCTGGACGGCGTTGCTTTGCTCGCCTGGGTTCCAGCCATCGCAGGTCTTGTTTGTCGAGTCTTGTTTGTCGAGTCTTGGTTGTAGAGCCTCGCTTGTGACCAGTCTTGCTCGTGAATCGTGTCGAAGACGTGGATGCCCGGCGTGGCCGCCGGGCATCACGAACTCCGAACCTGTGGAGAAGGCTGCTACGAACTCTTCTCGCCGCTCATGACGGGGCCGAAC
This sequence comes from Bradyrhizobium sp., assembly GCA_036383375.1. GTDB lineage: Bacteria > Pseudomonadota > Alphaproteobacteria > Rhizobiales > Xanthobacteraceae > Bradyrhizobium. The sequence continues at coordinate 4,595 of DASVOL010000117.1, forward strand.
CGCTCCCAGCTCTCGCCCTTGAAGCGCATCATCTGCAACTGCTCGATCGGTGCGTAGTCGTCCGGCCCTGTCTTGATCTTGGTGCCGGGCAGATAGATGCCGATCTCGAAGTTGAGGCTCGCCGCCTGCTTCATCAGGTTCTCGCGGGTGAGGTTGTCGCCGCATTGCCGCAACACCTGCTCCAGCCCCTTGGCGACGCCGTAACCGAACACGGTCGAGGCGTCGTTCTGATCGCCTTCGGGATACCATTTGGTCATGAAGGCGCGCCACTCGTTCATGGCCGGATCGTTCTTCCACTCGTGATCGGCGGGATCCTTCAGATACTGGGTCGACAGGATGTCCTGGCTCGCCTCATAGCCGGCCGGCTTCATCACGCCGCCGATCGAGACGGAGACGTTGGTCAGGAACTGGACCGGATGCCAGTCGAGCTCGGCGGCCTTCTTGATCGCCTGCGCCGCGAATTTCGGCGTTGCGATGTTGACGAAGATGTCGGGGTTGGCGCCCTTGATCTGCACGATCTGCGAATCCACCGTCGGCGAGGTGGTCTCGTAGGAGGATTCGACGACGATCAGCTTCTTGGCCGCATCGCCGAGCCCGTCATGCAGGCCGATCAGATAGTCCTTGCCGAAATCGTCGTTCTGGTAGAGCACGCCGATGGTCTTGCCGGGATATTTCTGCAGGATGTACTTGGCATAGATGCGCGCCTCGACCTGGTAGCTCGGCTGCCAGCCCATGGTCCATGGAAAATTCTTCGGATCGTTCCACTTGGCGGCGCCGGTGGAGACGAACAGCTGCGGCACCTTCTTGGCGTTCATGTATTTCTGGATCGCGGTGTTGCCCGGCGTACCCAGCGGATTGAAGATCAACAGCACCTCGTCGCTCTCGACCAGCTTGCGGGCCTGCTCGACCATCTTCGGCGGGCTGTAGCCGTCGTCGTAGGAGACGAAGTTGATCTTGCGGCCGTTGATGCCACCCTCGCTGTTGAGCTTGTTGAAATAGGCTGCTTCCGTCTTGCCGATCGTGGCGTAGGCGGATGCCGGGCCCGAATAGGGCATGATGTTGCCGACCTTGATCTCGGTGTCGGTCGCACCCGGATCGTATTTCTTCTGGGCGTTGGCGGCGCCGGCGACGGCGATCGTCAAAAGCCCCGCAAGCGCCGCAGACTTGAGGCAGTTGACATAGCTCAGGCGGTGGTGATGCATCATTGTCCTCCCTGACATGCTGGCCGCGGCTCGTGCAGTCTTGATTTTCGGGCAGCTTGGTGAGCCGTCGGATCGATGCAACTGCGAGTATGCACGATTGCGGCGGTGTTGCCAGCGACGGCTTTGCGGTAAAATTTCGCTGAGCGGAACCAGGGTTTCGCGGCTGCGCAGCAAGGACTGTCAAATGCGCGCGCCGCAGCCGTGCATGATGCCGGAGCTTTGCAGGAAGGCCGTCGCCCAATGAATCCAGCCCAGAAGGCGCTCTGGTACATCGAAGGCCACCTTCGCAGGTCGCTGACGCTCGACGACATCGCCGTCGTTGCCGGGGTCTCGCGCTTCCATCTGGTGCGGGCGTTCGCGGAGGCGACCGGGTTCTCGGTGATGCGCTATGTGCGGGCGCGCCGTCTCAGCGAGGCCGCGCGTGAGCTCGCGGCCGGTGCGCCCGATATTCTCACGCTCGCGCTGGATGCGGATTACGGCTCCCACGAAGCCTTCACCCGCGCGTTTCGCGATCATTTCGGCGTCACGCCCGAAACGGTGCGCGCGACGACCTGCCTGACCCAACTCAAGCTGCAGGAGCCGATCACCATGATCTCGACCGCTCTCGACCACATCGATCCGCCGCGCATCGCGACTGGCAAGGCCTTCCTCGTCGCCGGCGTCGGCGAGCGCTACAACCACGCCAATGACAGCACGGCCGGCATTCCGAACCAGTGGAGTGGCTTCCACCAGCAAGTCGCGCATATTCCGCGCCAGGTCGGCAATGGCGCCTATGGCGTCTGCTGCAACGGCGACGATGCCGGCAATTTCGACTACATCGCGGGTGTCGAGGTCGCCGATTTCTCCGACCTGCCGCGCGAGTTCGCGCGGGTCCGGATCCCGGCGCAGAAGTACGTGGTGTTCACCCACGCCGACCACATCTCGACCATCCGCCGCACCGTCAACACGATCTGGAATCGATGGCTGCCCCAATCCGGCATGAAGGTCGCCGACGCGCCGAACTTCGAGCGCTACGGCGAGACATTCGACAAGAACAGCGGCAATGGTGGGCTCGAGATCTGGGTGCCGGTCGAGGAGTAGCGGCCGGTGTGGTGGTTGCGCGGGAGACGAGACGTGCGGGAGACCTTCCAGATGAACGTCGACAAATACGAAAAACCGGTTGCCATGAGCGATCCGGGGCGTCACGCCGCTTTATTCGACAGCCTGCCGCGGGGCGCCGGCGCGCTTGCGGCGACGGTGCAAGGTCTGCTGATCCATCAGCACATCGCCCCGGCCTATGGGGTCGCGCTCGGCGGCGACCGGCAAGCGCAATCGCAGGTCCGTGCCGTCGAGACGATGCTGGATGAAATCGTGACGCGCGATGCGCGGCCGCTTGCGGCGGCGCGTGCCGTCAACGAACGGCAGGTCGGCGTCTGCAGGCACTTCACGCTGCTTCACGTGGCGATGTTGCGCACCCAGGGCATTCCGGCGCGGGCCCGTTGCGGGTTCGCCGCCTATTTCGAAGCCGGAAGATACCTCGACCATTGGGTGACGGAGTACTGGAACGAAGACAGGAAATGCTGGGTCTTGTTCGATTCCCAGATCGACGATCGGCAGCGTGAGCTGTTCGGGGTCGGGTTCGATGCAGCAGATGTGCCGCGAGACCAGTTCCTGGTCGCCGGCGATGCCTGGTCGCTCTGCCGCGGTGGCAGCCGCGATCCCGGCGCGTTCGGCATCCTCGACATGTACGGACTATGGTTCATTGCAGGCAATCTTGTCCGCGACATCGGCGCGCTGAACAATCGCGAGATGCTGCCGTGGGACGTTTGGGGCGCCATGCGCATGCAGGACAGCGAGCTTGATCTGGCGTTCTTCGACCGGCTGGCAATCGTCAGTCGCGAGCCTGATGCTTACGTCGATGAACTCGGTGCGCTTGATCGTGATGAGCGGGTGCGCATTCCGAAAGCCGTGTTCAACGCCGTGCTCAACTGCGCGCAGGAGCTCTAGCTGAGGGCCGCGGGTGCGCCGAACGTTCGACCGCTACGACGAGAAGCTCGACAAGGACAGCGGTCGCGGCGAGTTCGAGATCTGGGGGGCGGTCGAAGGGCGGGGCGCTTCCTCCGAGCATGAGATGGTTGCCATTCGAGCGACCCCAGCAGCCTTTGGGGGCCTGATGCGGCGGCTGCTGGGGCCATCTACCGGCCCGATGCGCCGAGCCAGGTTCGCGAGGCTCCAGTTAGAGCAAGACTATGGCGGCTGTTGCGACGCGGGCCACCGAGCCAAACTTTTGGCCGCATCCATGATCTGAATATGTGAATGGATTTTCAGCTTCCTGAGCAGGCGAACGCGCTGCACCGATATCTGCGCTTCGGTCCCGCCGATCTGCGCGGCAATCTGAGCATCACGCCGCCCCAAGGCCATACGCCTCAGGAGCTTCTTTTCGCGCGGGCTCAACAGCAGCATGGGACGCCTTCACGACACCAACATCGCAATGCCGATGATGACGAGCGGGCTTAGCCCCATCAGAACAATGCAGACGCTCTCAAGTATGTCATTGCCCATGACGCAACTCCTGCGTTGGAACTGGAACCTACACCCGGTGGAACTCGGCGAGCTAGTGCACTTTGTGCCTCGGAAACCAACCGAAACAACTCGGACTGCTGCGCTGCGCGCTTCCGTTCAGCGCGATGAGCCGACGCATTGATCTATCTCAATCTCCGTTCGAAATGCAGAGCCAGCCTTTCTCGCAAGCCTGCGATACGTCCAGGCGGCCGGGAGATGGGGCATGTATCGACATATTCTCATTTCGGCAGATGGCTCGGACCTGGCGGACTGAGATGTCAGAAGCTTCGGATTCCCTGTTCGGTAGCGTGCTGGATCCGATGGAGCGGATCTCCGAAACCCTGTTCGGCCTGATCATGGCTCTCACCTTCATCTGCTCGCTCGGTATCGCAACCGGGACAAGCATCAACCTTTGGACCATGCTGATCGGTGCGCTCGGCTGCAATCTTGCCTGGGGCATCGTTGACGGCGGTCTTTATTTGCTGGGCCGGATCAACAGTCGGGGAGGCAAGCTTCGAATGCTCCACGCGGTGCGGCAGGCGCCGGATTCCGAGACAGCGCGCAGCGTCATCGCTGAAGCACTGCCACCGGAATTGGCGGCGTTTTTGCCTGCGCAGCAATTGGAAGTGATACGGCAGAAATTGCAACGTTTGCCCGAGACGTCCGGCAGCCCGAAACTGACGAAGCGTGATTGGATCGGGGCGCTGGGGCTTTGCCTGCTGAGCTTCCTTTCGACCTTCCCGGTGGTCATCCCGTTTCTATTCCTGAGCGACGCCAGATTGGCGCTGCGCGTCTCCTACGCCGTCGCTATCATCATGCTGTTTTGCTGCGGTTACGTGTTCGGAATTCAAAGCGGGTTACGGCCCTGGGCCGCTGGCCTTGCGATGGTGGCAGTTGGTGGTGCGCTGGTTGGCGTTGCGGTGGCTCTGGGAGGATAGCGACGGTGAGGCGGCCTGGTGTTGCATTGGTTCGGCGGTTACGCGGCGCCTCATGCGCCGCGTTGGTCGGGATGTGCCTTGCACCAGTGACCGGTGCTCTCGCACAAGCCGATCCCCCAGGTCCAGGCAATGCGATCGGTCCAGGCAGTGCGATCGGTCTTGGCAACCGCGGATGGTCGGCGGCCGATACCAACCGTGATACCTCGGCAAACGAACTCGAATTCAGCGCCCGCGCGGGCGTTGCATCCGACTACATCTATCGCGGGACCACGCTTTCCGATCATGGGCCCGCGGCAGGTGCGGCCTTCGAAACGAGATTTGGTGCGGTGTACGCCGGAACTACCGTGGCCAACGTCAAGCTACCGACCCAGCCGGCCGCCGAGTTGACGTTTGCCGGCGGGGTCCGCCCGAAGATCGCAAACATCGATTTCGATCTTGGCGTCACCTATTTCGCCTATCCCAGTGAACGGCTTCCCGGCGAAACGAATGGCATCAACTATTGGGAAGCGGTCATTCGCGGCGATCGTCGCGTCAGCGAAGACGTCCATGTCGCGGCCGGCTACGCCTATTCGCCTGATGTCTCGAACACCGGCGCCTGGAGCCAGTATGCCGCGGCCGGCATCGGCTACGATGTACCGGGCCGGCTGCTGCCGCAGGACCTCGCCGTGTCGTTCACGGCTGCTGCCGGCTATTCCTGGTTCGGCAATCAGGCCGCGCACCTCGGCGGCTTCCCGCTGCCTGCCTATCTCAACTGGCAGGCGGGCGTGACCTTCACACACAAGGCCTTCAATCTCGATCTGCGCTACTACGACACCAATCTGTCGAAGGAGAACTGCTTTGTCTTTACGGGCGATCCGAATGCGCGTTCGGGTGGCCACGTGAATCCCGTCACCAACCCTGACGGCCTGGTTTCGAATTGGTGCGGCGCGACGTTCGTTGCGAAGGCCTGGTTTGCCTTCAACTAGCTCGCGGTGGCGGCTCGCATGTCTGCTTCAGGTCGAAAGTGGATATCGTGAGCCTCGGGACGTCGCGGCCGCTCGGCGCCAGGACGACGACATTTGCGACAGGCGGCGTAGCAAACTCGCCGTCGTCCCTGCGAAAGCAGGGACCCATAACCACCGATGCTGACTGTCGTGCGACGCAAGAACGACGAATCGCGCCTACAACACCCGCCGCGGCGTATGGGTCCCTGCTTTCGCAGGGACGACACCGTGTATGCGGGCGCGGTTTGCTCCGCGAACTTAGTGAGATCTTGCGAGGCAGAACGCGACGACCTGTTCCAGCGCCGTCTTCATCGGCGACGACGGGAACAGCGCCAGCGCGTCGACCGCCATTGCGCCGTAGTGCTGGGCGCGGCTGATGGTGTCCTCCAGCGCGCGGTGCTTGGTCATCAGCCCGATCGCGTGATCGAGATCGGTTGATCCGATCTCGCCGCGCTCCAGCGCGCGGATCCAGAACTGGCGCTCGGTGTCGTTGCCGCGGCGGAACGCGAGCACCACCGGCAGCGTGATCTTGCCCTCGCGGAAATCGTCGCCGACATTCTTGCCGAGCTTTGCGGATTTGCCGCCATAGTCGAGCACGTCGTCGACCAGCTGGAACGCGATGCCGAGATTCATGCCGACCGAGCGGCACGCGGTCTGCTCGGCCTTGGGCCGGTTGGCGATCACAGGACCGACCTCGCAGGCCGCGGCGAACAGCTCCGCGGTCTTGCCGCGGATCACGGCGAGATACTCGTCCTCGGTGGTCGCGGTGTTCTTGGCGGCGGCAAGCTGCATCACCTCGCCCTCGGCGATGGTGGCCGCGGCCGCGGAGAGGATGTCGAGCGCGCGCAGCGAGCCGACCTCGACCATCATCCGGAACGCCTGGCCGAGCAGGAAGTCGCCGACCAGCACGCTGGCCTCGTTGCCCCACAGCATCCGCGCGGACAATTTGCCGCGGCGCAGCTCGCTCTCGTCGACCACGTCGTCATGCAGCAGGGTCGCGGTGTGCATGAACTCGACCGCGGCGGCGAGCTTGATGTGGCCGTCGCCTGTGTAGTCGGCGAGCTGGGCCATCGCCAGGGTCAGCATTGGGCGCAGCCGTTTTCCCCCGGAGGAGATCAGATGGTTGGCGACTTCCGGGATCATGGTGACTTCGGAGCCGGTCCGCGAAAGGATGGTCGCGTTGACGCGCTCCATGTCGGCGGCGACAAGTCCCACCAGCCCGTCGATCGAAGCATTGGACGGGCTTTCGAAGGGTACAATAACCGCCACGCTGGTCTCCAATTTTGCCGAATTCGCACTAGCTCAGCTATAACAATAGAAACTGCGAAGGTGTGCGGCAAGGCCACGAAGTTGTTGACATGTGACGCATTGGCCGCACAGCCGGGCAGAGAGGAGAGTGGATTTTGCGGGAATTGGTACGGACCAATGACGTGGTGCTGGTCTCCGCCGTCGGTGCGCTGCTCGACAGCGCTAACATCCATCATCTGGTGCTGGACCAGAACATGAGCATCATCGAGGGCTCGCTCGGCGTGCTGCCGCGGCGGATCCTGGTGCACGAGGACGACAACCACGAGGCCCGCCAGCTCCTGACCGATGCCGGCCTGGGCCACGAATTGCGGGCCGAATGACGAGGGCGTTTTCAAGCGAGGTAGGCCCCGGTTCGCGTGAGGAAAACGCGTCAAAAAGCGAGTCTCGGGCCGCCGAGATCAGCGAAGACGGCTTCCTCGGCGGGCAATTGCGGCTGCGGCAGCCGCGCAGCGGCCACCGCGCCGGCCATGACGCGATCCTGCTGGCAGCGTCAACGCCGGCACGATCAGGCGACCGGGTCGTCGATCTCGGCTCCGGCGTCGGCGCCGCCGGGCTGGCGCTGGCAAGGCGGGTGGGGGGGATCGATCTGGTTCTGGTCGAGATCGACCCTGCATTGGCCGAGCTTGCCCGGAATAACGCCAACGCCAATGCGATCATGGCCGAGGTGATCGTGCTCGATGTCGAGGCCGGCGCCTCCGCGTTCGACGACGCGGGCCTTGGACCCGACAGCGCCGACGTCGTGCTGATGAACCCGCCGTTCAACGATTCCACCAGGCACCGTGCCTCGCCGGACGGCGTGCGGCAGCGCGCCCATGTCGCGACCGCGACCACGCTGGCTGGCTGGGTTCACGTCGCGCGGCGGATTTTGAAGTCGAACGGACAGCTTGCGATGATCTGGCGGGCCGACGGGATCGCCGAGGTGCTGGCCGCGCTGGATCGCGGCTTCGGCAGCCTCGAGATCCTGCCGGTTCATGGCGAGGCGGCCTCGCCGGCGATCCGAATCCTGGTGCGGGCCACCAAGGGCGGCCGGGCGCCGACGCGGCTGCGTGCCGCGCTGCTGCTCAATGAAGAGTCAGGTGTGCCCAATAAATGGGTGCAGGAGATCTTGGCTGGAAAGGGAGAATTGCCGCTGGCGCGGCGCTGACGGGCAGTCGCGCTGCCCGCGACGTCACTGGCACAAAGTTACTGCGGGGCCGTTTCCGACTGGCGATCCGGCCTGGATGTGAAGTGGATCGCCGTGAGGAGCGTCCCGATCAGCAAAATCAGCAGGTAGATCTTCATGGGTCCCTCTCCGCCCGCGCGTTGCAACCCCAATGACAAAATGCAAAACGCGTTCCACGAAATCCAATGACACTGGCGTGATAAGAAGTGGTTAATCCGAGGTAACGGCATGAGTGAACAATTAAGTGATCGCCAAGGACATTCCGGACCACATTCTGGAGGACGTTCGGGATGGTTCGAACGCGTGCAGGGAATGTTGCCGGCACGTTTCCGGCGCGGCATGGCCGTCGTGCCGGTGGTGCGGCTGTCAGGCGTGATCGGTGCAGTGACGCCGCTGCGGCCGGGCATGTCGCTCGCCGGCGTCGCCAAGATGCTGGAGCGCGCCTTTGGCACCCGGAATGCCAAGGCAGTGGCGCTCGTCATCAATTCGCCGGGCGGCTCGCCGGTGCAGTCGCGCCAAATCTATTTGCGCATCCGGCAACTGGCCGCCGAGAAGAAGCTGCCGGTGCTGGTGTTCGTCGAGGACGTCGCGGCTTCCGGCGGCTACATGATCGCCTGCGCCGGCGACGAGATCTATTGCGACCCGTCTTCGATCCTGGGTTCGATCGGCGTGGTCGGCGGCAGCTTCGGCCTCGAGGGGTTGATCAAGAAGATCGGGGTCGAGCGGCGGCTCTATACGGCGGGCGCGCACAAGGCGATGCTCGATCCGTTCCTTCCCGAAAACCCCGATGACGTTGCCCGGCTGAAGTCGATCCAGCGCGAGATCCATGCGATCTTCATTGCGCTGGTGAAACAGAGCCGCGGCAGCCGCCTGAAGGGACCCGACGAGGAGTTGTTCACCGGCGAGTACTGGGCCGGCGAGACCGCGATCGGGCTCGGGCTTGCCGATGGCATCGGCGACCTGCGCGCGACGCTGCGGGCCCGCTATGGCGAGAAGGTGTTGACCCCGGTGATCGCGCCCGCGAGCGGCATGCTGTCCGGCCTGCTCGGCCGGCGGGCGCCCGGCGCGGGCTCGATGGCGGCGCTGGACGGGCTGGCAAGCCTGCCGGACGATTTGATCTCGGCGGTCGAAACAAGGGCGATTTGGGCCAGATTTGGGCTGTGAACACGGGGATTTGAGCGCGCCATTTAGCCCCAAAAGCGCGATTGCGGCGCAGGCCGGCTTGCGCGAGAATACCGTCCATTGGGGGCCTGACAGACGTGAACGACAAGGATCGACCGATGCCGCCGCTGATTGCATTCGCAGGCGTCCTGGGTGGCCTGGCCGTGGTCCGCTGGGCATACAAGACAGCCGTCCGGATCAACCAGGAACTGGAAGAGGCGCGATTGTCCCGCGTGGCCGAGCCCACGCGTGCGAGCGAAATCAAGACCCTGCGCCGCGACCCCGTGACCGGGGCCTATCGCCCGGGCTAGTTTGCTCTGAAAACCGCAAGATCGCGGTGCCGGATTTTCCGGCATCGCCTTGATTCCATTGGCTGCCGCCGATACGGTCCCGCGCGCTTCACAACCCCCTCGCGAGACCTGTACTGACGATGGACGCCCTGCCTGACCACATGCGCCCGGAACGTTCGTTCCAGGGCTTCATCCTGGCTCTCCAGCGATTCTGGGCCGAGCAGGGTTGCGTCATCCTGCAGCCCTACGACATGGAAATGGGCGCCGGCACCTTCCATCCCGCGACCACGCTGCGTGCGCTGGGGCCCAAGCCCTGGAACGCGGCCTATGTGCAGCCCTCGCGGCGGCCCAAGGACGGTCGCTACGGCGAAAACCCCAACCGCCTGCAGCACTACTACCAGTTCCAGGTGATCATGAAGCCGTCGCCGCCGAACCTTCAGGACCTGTACCTGAAGTCGCTGGCCGCGATTGGCATCGACGCCGCGGTCCATGACATCCGCTTCGTCGAGGACGACTGGGAGAGCCCGACCTTGGGCGCCTGGGGTTTGGGGTGGGAATGCTGGTGCGACGGCATGGAGGTGTCACAGTTCACCTACTTCCAGCAGGTCGCCGGCGTCGAATGCGCGCCGGTCGCGGGCGAGCTCACTTACGGGCTCGAGCGGCTCGCGATGTATGTGCAGGGCGTCGACCGCGTCTACGACCTCAACTTCAACGGCCGCGAGGGCGCCGAGAAGGTCACCTATGGCGACGTCTTCCTGCAGGCCGAGCAGGAATACTCGCGGCACAATTTCGAATACGCCGACACCGCGATGCTGTTCGAGCAATTCAGGATGGCGGAAGAGGCCTGCCGCAAATATCTCGCCGCCGGCTGGCGCGAGGGGAGCAACCACAAGGAACATCTGATGGCCTTGCCGGCCTACGACCAGTGCATCAAGGCGAGCCACGTGTTCAATCTGCTCGACGCCCGCGGCGTCATCTCGGTGACCGAGCGGCAGAGCTATATCGGCCGCGTGCGTGATCTGGCGAAAGCCTGCGGCGAGGCATGGATCCACACTGAAACGGGCAGGGCGGTCTGATGCCCGATCTTCTCATCGAACTGTTCTCCGAAGAAATTCCCGCGCGCATGCAGGCCAAGGCGGCGGACGATCTGCGCCGCATGGTGACCGACAAGCTGGTCGCCGAGGGCCTCGTCTATGAAGGCGCCAAGGCGTTCGCGACCCCGCGGCGGCTTGCGCTGACCGTGCACGGCATTCCCGCGCGCCAGCCCGACCTGAAGAGCGAACGTCGCGGGCCGAAGATCGGCGCCCCGGACGCGGCGGTGCAGGGCTTTCTGAAAGCGACCGGTCTCAAGTCGCTGGATGAAGCAAAGATCCAGAAAGATGCGAAGGGCGATTTCTACATCGCGCTGATCGAAAAGCCCGGCCGCGCCGCGATCGACGTCATCGCGGAGATGATCCCGGTGATCATCCGCACCTTCCCCTGGCCGAAATCGATGCGCTGGGGCGCGCGCTCGGCGAAATCAGGCTCGCTGACCTGGGTGCGGCCGCTGCACGCCATCACCGCGACTTTTGGGCTCGAGACCGAGGAGCCTGATGTCGTGAAGTTCGCGGTCGACGGCATCGAGGCCGGGCAGACCACCTATGGCCACCGCTTCATGGCACCTGGTGCGATCAGCGTGCGCCGCTTCGAGGATTACGAGGCCAAGCTGAAAGCCGCCAAGGTCATCCTCGATCCGCAGGCCCGCAAGGACATCATCCTCGAGGACGCCAAGGAGCTGGCGTTCGCGCAGGGCCTCGAACTGGTCGAGGATCAGGTGCTGTTAGATGAGGTCTCCGGCCTCGTCGAATGGCCGGTCGTGATGATGGGATCGTTCGAGAAGGAATTCTTGTCGATCCCGGACGAGGTGATCCGCGCCACCATCCGCAACAACCAGAAGTGCTTCGTGGTCAAAGACCCCAAGACGGGGAAATTGACCAACAAGTTCGTGCTCACCGCCAACATCGAGGCGCCCGACGGCGGCAAGACCATCGTCGCCGGCAACGAGCGCGTGATCCGCCCGCGGCTGTCGGACGCAAAGTTCTTCTACGAGACCGATCTCAAGACGAGGCTCGAAGCCCGGCTACCGAAGTTCGAGCAGATCGTGTTCCATGAGAAGCTCGGCACCCAGGCTGAGAGGATCAAGCGGATCGAGCAACTGGCGGCGGAAATTGCGCCGCTGGTCGGCGCAGACGTCGAGAAGACCAAGCGCGCCGCGCGCCTTGCCAAGGCGGATTTGTTGACGGAGGTAGTCGGCGAATTCCCCGAACTGCAAGGCCTGATGGGCAAGTACTACGCGCTGGCGCAGGGCGAGGATGCCTCGGTCGCCGCCGCGAGCGAGGAGCACTGGAAGCCGCAGGGGCCGACCGATCGCGTGCCGACCGATCCGGTCAGTGTCGCGGTAGCGCTGGCGGACAAGCTGGATACGCTCGCCGGATTCTGGGCGATCGACGAGAAGCCGACTGGAAGCAAGGATCCGTACGCGCTGCGTCGCGCGGCGCTGGGCGCGATCAGACTGATCGTCGAGAACACGTTGCGCCTGCCGGTCTTGAAGGCGGCCAAATCCGCATTGCTCGGACTGTCGGTCAAGGCCGATGCCGAGACACTGCCGAACGATCTGCTCGCCTTCTTCGCCGACCGCCTGAAGGTCCAGCTGCGTGAGCAGGGGGCGCGGCACGATCTCGTCGATGCCGTGTTCTCGCTCGGCGGCCAGGACGATCTGCTGCTCGTCGTCCGTCGCGTCGAGGCGCTCGGCAAATTCCTCGACAGCGACGACGGCAAGAACCTGCTGGCGGGAACGAAGCGCGCCAGCAACATCCTCAGCATTGAGGAGAAGAAGGACAAGCGTACGTTTGACGGCGCGCCTGATGCCGCCCTCTATAAGCTCGACGAAGAGAAGACGCTGGCCAAGGCGATCGACCAGGTGAAGGCCGAGGCCTCCGCCGCGGTTGCAAAAGAAGACTTCGCCGCTGCGATGAGCGCGATGGCAAAACTGCGTCCGGCGGTCGATGCGTTCTTCGACAAGGTCAAGGTCAACGACGACGACCCGAAGGTGCGCGAAAACCGCCTGAAGCTGCTCAACGAGATCCGCGCTGCGACGCGTGCGGTGGCGGATTTCTCCCGGATCGAAGGCTGACCGATGGATCGCGCAACGCTCGCCGCTTACGACAAGGAGGCGGCGGCGTTTGCGCAGGACTGGCACGAGCAGCCGGCACCTCGCGATCTACAGGAGATCGTCGGGCAATTCTTCAGCAAGGGCGGTGCGACCGCCGATATCGGCTGCGGCAGCGGCCGCGAGCTGGCGTGGCTCAATGCCAACGGCTTTCCGGCCGAAGGCTTCGATGCCTCCGAGGGCCTGCTCACGGAAGCCCGTGCCCGCTATCCGGCGCTGCGCTTCACCCACGCGGAATTGCCCGATCTGTCAGGCATCGCCTCCGACAGCTTCGACAATGTGCTGTGCGAGACCGTCATCATGCATCTCGATCACGCGTTGATCGCGCCGTCGGTGCGCCGGATGTTCGAACTCGTGAAGCCCGGCGGCATCTTCTATCTGAGCTGGCGCGTCACCAGAGGCGATGATGCGCGCGATGCGCATGGTCGGCTTTACGCGGCGTTCGATACCGCGCTGGTGCGGGCTGAACTCGCGGCGGCCGAATTGCTGCTCGATGCTGAGGTCGTCAGCGCCTCGTCCGGCAAGATCATTCACCGGCTGGTCGCCAGCAAGGGCAGGGGATGATGGCGCGGCTCGCGACATGCGCCTGCGGACAGCTCCGCGTCACCTGTCAGGGCGAACCCGTCATGGTATCGCTGTGTCATTGCCTGGAGTGCCAGAAGCGGACTGGCAGCACCTATGGCGTCGCGGCGTTCTTTCCGCGCGCCGATGTCGAGCCGCAGGGTGAGGCGCGAGAATACAGCCGCATCGGCGGCAGCGGGTCTGCGGTGGTGTTTCATTTCTGCCCGAATTGCGGATCGTCGGTCTATTGGGAGCCGCTTCGCGCGCCGGATCTGATCGGCGTTGCGGTCGGCGCCTTCGCGGACCCCGATTTTCCCGCGCCGTCGCAATCGGTCTTCACGCAGCGCCGCCACGCCTGGGTCGTCGACAGGTAAGTGGCCACCGCCGCGAGATGTGTCGCGTTAGAGATATTTAGACATAATTTGCAATTTATTAACCATGCCCTGCGAGGGTCCTGGCGAGTCAACGATTTCTTAAGAAATCGCCCCTCGCGCCAATGCAGGGACCTCCCCGATGACCTCGATCGGCACCACGCCCAATCCTTACGCCCAATATGGCTCGGCCTATGCGCGGGCCGCCGCGACGCCCTCGCTGGCGGCGACCTTGTCGGGCGACGGCACCGCCGGCGACCTGTCGGCGCCGGCGACACCTGGCGCTGCAACCAACCTCACGCTGTCGGACGCCGCCCGCGCGCAGCTCGCCAAGATACCGGCCAAGGCGCCACTGCTGGATTTTGCGACCGTCACCCATGACGCGCGCGTCACGCTCGACCGGCTCTACACGGCCGCGGGGGTGAAGAAGCCGATCGTCGACAGCAAGACCACGATCGATCTCTCGACCCTGGATCGCCGCTCGCTGTTTGCGATCTCGACCAACAATGGCGGCAAGTTCACGCCGGACGAGCAGGCGGTCGCCGCCACCGAACTGAAGCAGCGCTTCGACAAGGCCTTGGCGCCGTCGCTTGCGACCACGCGCCTGACCGGCGACTACAGCGTCAGCTATAAGTCCGCGCTCGACTATCTCGACGGTGCCAGCGATGAGGAAAAGGCAACGGCAACCTGGGCCAATCAGCGCGCCGCGGTGCTGAAGGGGGTTCAGGCGACGCAGCAGGATCCGAACAAGGCGCCGACCGGAATTTCAGGCGACCCGATCGCGGCGGCGCTGGCGGGGACCACGTCGCCCACGACGGGCAAGCCACGCGACTTCGGCAGCGTGGCGAGCGATGCGCGCGCCTTCCTCGATCGGCAGAAGAGCGAGGCGGCGAAGAGCGGCAAGGAACTGGTCTACGATTCCCGCCGCAAGACCGGACAGCTCGCCGACCTGTCCTCGCTCGACAACCGCTCGCTGTCGGCGATCTCGCTGAACCAGGGCAAGAAGTTTTCAGGCGAGGAGATCTTCGCGGCCAAGCACGAACTCAATACGCGGACCCGTCTTGCGGTGCTCGATGCGCTGAAGCAGAGCCAGTCGGCCGGCGATCCGCGGCAGTTCAGTCTCGGCATCCTCAAGCAATATTCCTCGATGAGCACGGAGGAACGCCAGGCGGCCAACTGGACGCAGGATTTCCAGGACGCCGCGATCAAAAACTACAAGTCGACCTCGACGCTGCTCTCGATCCTGAAATCGTAGATCGCGACGACATCGGAACTCATCACGTGGCAACAGAAAAGCCCCGCCCGGTGGGGAGGCCGGGCGGGGCTTTCTGGTCCGGTCGATCTGCGCGCACATCCGCTTGCGCGGCGCCCGGACTGTTCGTTCAGGCGATCAAGCTAACGGTGAGCTACTCGACCACCTGAACGATCCGCCGCGAACGCGGCTCGACCAGAACGGTCTCGCCATTCACGACGGTGTAGCGATAGGGCGTCGCGCCGAATCGTTGCGGCACGTCGTAATAGGTTACGCCGGCATCCGGCAGCACGGTGCCGACCACGACGCGATCCGGAACGGCGTAGTTCGGCACGCGCTCGCGCACGATGTATTCGCGGAACGCCGGGCGCTGCTCGACCGCAATGCCCTCGTCATCCTCGACTGCAACCGGCGGGCCACCGTGGACAACGCCGACGGTCTGGGCCTGTGCGGCAACAGCCGGCACCGTGATCGCAGCAGCGACCGCTGCAACGGCAAGTATTCTGTTTCGCATGGCTTGCTCCATTCATTTGATGCGCGCGCCGGCCTTGGCCGATGCGCACGGCGAGCCAATGCATCTGGTGTGGTGATGTTCCGGAAAAACCGCCGCCACATACGCGGCATTTTGGAGCAATTTTCGTGAGTTGCGGGAACTCGCAGGCCGTGACGGACGTCTTGATGTGGAAACCCCCGCAGCGGATAAACTGCCGCTCGATTCGCTCCTCCAAAAACCGCCGGAGAAACACTTCAATGGTCATCACCGCTGGGCATTTGCCGCACATTGTCGCTCTGATCGCAGGCGTCCTGATCCTGATCATGCCGCGGCTGCTCAACTACATCGTCGCGATCTACCTGATCTTCGTCGGGCTCGTGGGAATGGGCCTGCTGCGCTGGCTGCACCTGTAGCGGGAAAGCGGGGTTTCGCGGCTTGCGCGGAACCCCCCAAAATGGTGTAAGGCGCGCATCTTCGACCCCTCTTTTCGGATTGTTGTCTGACATGGCCAAAGCCGTCGCGAAGTCCAAGAAAACTGCCGAGAAAACCGCAGCGAAATCAAAGTCCTCGGCACCGGCCCGGAAGGCCGCGCCGGCGCGCAAGGCGCTGAAGAAGAGCGCCCCGAAGCCGGCGCCGAAGCCCGCCGCCAAATCGACCGCGAAGCCGGCTGCAAAGCCCGCCAGCAAGGCGCCGGTAAAGGCCGTCAGCGCTGCGAAAAAGGCGGCTCCGCCGGCGATCAAGGCCGGCAAGTGGGTCTATACGTTCGGCGACGGCAAGGCCGAGGGCCAGGCGACCTTGCGCAATCTGCTCGGCGGCAAGGGCGCCAACCTCGCGGAAATGGCCAATCTCGGCCTTCCGGTGCCTCCCGGCTTCACCCTTCCGACCTCGGTCTGCACCTACTTCTACGACCATGACAAGACCTATCCGAAGGAGCTGAAGGGACAGGTCGAGAAGGCGCTCGACTATGTCGGCAAGCTGACCGGCAAGACCTTCGGCGACGCCAAGAACCCGCTGCTGGTCTCGGTCCGCTCCGGTGCGCGCGCCTCGATGCCGGGCATGATGGACACCGTGCTCAATCTCGGCCTCAACGACCGCACGGTCGAAGCGCTTGCCGAGCTCTCCGGCGACCGCCGCTTCGCCTATGACAGCTATCGCCGCTTCATCACGATGTATTCGGACGTGGTGCTCGGCTTCGAGCACCATCACTTCGAGGACATCCTCGACACCTTCAAGGACGGCCAGGGCTACTCGCTCGACACCGACCTCACCGGCGACGACTGGGTCGAACTGGTCGGCAAGTACAAGGAGGCGGTCGCCAAGGAGACCGGCCACGAATTCCCGCAGGATCCGCACGACCAGCTGTGGGGTGCGATCGGTGCGGTGTTCTCATCCTGGATGAACGCGCGCGCTGTGACCTACCGCAAGCTGCACGACATCCCGGAATCCTGGGGCACGGCGGTCAATGTGCAGGCGATGGTGTTCGGCAACATGGGCGAGACGTCGGCGACCGGCGTTGCCTTCACGCGCAATCCCTCGACCGGCGAGAGCAAGCTGTACGGCGAGTTCCTGATCAACGCGCAGGGTGAAGACGTCGTTGCCGGTATCCGCACGCCGCAGGACATCACCGAAGAGGCGCGCCTGGAATCCGGCTCCGACAAGCTGTCGATGGAAGCCGCGATGCCGGCCGCGTACAAGCAGCTGCGGCAGATCACCACGCGCCTCGAGAAGCACTACCGGGACATCCAGGACTTCGAGTTCACGATTCAGGACGAGCGTCTCTACATGCTGCAGACGCGTTCGGCCAAGCGCACTGGCGAAGCGGCGGTAAACATCGCCGTCGACATGGTCAAGGAGCGGCTGATCACCCGGAAAGAAGCCGTCGCGCGCGTCGAGCCTCGCCAGCTG
>DASVOL010000118.1:0-1999 GCA_036383375.1 Bradyrhizobium sp.
GTTCACGGTGCTGTTCGCCAACTTCGCCGAAGCCGTCGCCGAAGGCCGCGGCAAGGCGCAGGCGGAGTCGCTGAAGAAGACCCGCACCGAAAGCCAAGCCAAGCTCTTGACCGGCACTGACCGGACCTATCGCATGGTGCCAGGCACTTCGCTGAAGGTCGGCGACATCGTTCTGGTCGAGGCCGGCGACAACATCCCGTCCGACGGCGAGGTGATCGAGGGCGTTGCATCGGTCAACGAGGCCGCCATCACCGGCGAATCCGCGCCGGTCATTCGCGAGTCCGGCGGCGACCGTTCGGCGGTCACCGGCGGCACCCAGGTGCTATCGGACTGGATCCGCGTCCGCATCACCGCAGCTCAAGGCTCGACCTTCATCGATCGCATGATCAGGCTCGTGGAGGGCGCCGAGCGGCAGAAGACGCCGAACGAGATCGCGCTCAACATCCTGCTCGCCGGCCTCACCATCATCTTCGTGTTCGCAACGGTGACGATCCCGAGCTATGCCGCCTATGCCGGCGGCTCGATCTCGGTCGTGGTGCTGGTGGCGCTGTTCGTCACGCTGATCCCGACCACGATTGGTGCGTTGTTGTCGGCGATCGGCATCGCCGGCATGGACCGCCTGGTGCGCTTCAACGTGCTGGCGATGTCCGGCCGCGCGGTGGAAGCCGCCGGCGACGTCGACACGCTGCTCTTGGACAAGACCGGCACCATCACGCTCGGCAACCGCCAGGCGACCGCGTTCCGCCCCATTCGGGGTGTCACCGAGCAGGACCTTGCGGATGCGGCACAACTCGCCTCGCTCGCCGACGAAACGCCGGAGGGCCGCTCGATCGTGGTACTGGCCAAGGAGAAATACGGCATCCGCGGCCGCGACATGCACGAGCTTGCCGCGACCTTCGTGCCGTTCACCGCGCAGACCCGGATGAGCGGCATCGATGCCGGCACCTCGTCGGTCCGCAAGGGCGCGGTCGACGCCATCCTCGCCTATGTCGATGGCGGTTCGCCCCGCACCGTCGCATCGGGCAATACCGTCCGTGCGGTCGCCGCGACGATGAGCGCGGAAGCCCGTGAGATCCAGGCGATCGCCGACGAGATCGCCAAGGCCGGCGGCACGCCGCTTGCGGTCGCCAAGGACGGCAAGCTGCTCGGCGTCGTGCACCTCAAGGACATCGTCAAGGGCGGCATCCGCGAGCGCTTTGCCGAATTGCGCCGCATGGGCATCCGCACCGTGATGATCACCGGCGACAACCCGATGACCGCGGCCGCGATCGCAGCCGAGGCCGGTGTCGACGACTTCCTGGCGCAGGCAACCCCCGAGGACAAGCTCAAGCTGATCCGCGACGAGCAGTCCAAGGGCAAGCTGGTCGCGATGTGCGGCGACGGCACCAACGACGCGCCGGCGCTCGCGCAGGCCGACGTCGGTGTCGCCATGAACACCGGCACCCAGGCCGCGCGCGAGGCCGGCAACATGGTCGACCTCGACTCCAACCCGACCAAGCTGATCGAAGTGGTCGAGATCGGCAAGCAGCTGCTGATGACCCGCGGCGCGCTGACCACGTTCTCGATCGCCAACGACGTCGCAAAATACTTTGCGATCATCCCGGCGATGTTCCTCGCGTTCTACCCGCAGCTCCAGGTGCTGAACGTCATGCACCTGGCGAGCCCGCAGAGCGCGATTCTGTCGGCGATCATCTTCAACGCGTTGATCATCATCGCGTTGATCCCGCTGGCCCTGAAGGGCGTCAAGTACCGTGCGATCGGTGCCGGCGCGCTGCTCGGCCGCAACCTGATGATCTACGGCCTCGGCGGCATCATCATCCCGTTCATCGGCATCAAGGCGATCGACCTCATCGTCGCCGCCCTGGGCCTGGCTTAAGGAGCCGCAATCATGTTGAGAGAAATCCGCCCCGCCATCCTCGTGCTGGTCCTGCTGACCGCGATCACGGGCCTTGCCTATCCGCTCGCCATGACGGCGATCGCCGGCGTCATCTTTCCGAAG
>DASVOL010000119.1:0-2860 GCA_036383375.1 Bradyrhizobium sp.
CGCATAAAAGGGATTAACCAGGCAGGTTGCCGGATTGCCCGCAGCGCTGGCCTGGCACTCCTGCATCGACTTGAAGATACAATCCATTCGATCGCCGACCAGTTCCCCGTAAACACGCATGCAGATCGGATAGCGAGGATCGTACATCTGTGCCGACGCCGGCTTCGTCGTGCAAAGCGCGCTCAGCGCGAGCAGCAGCGCTCCAAGCAACCTCACGTCTAGTCTCCCGCTATTGCCGCGAAATACATTGTCTCGCCGACAGGACCGTCCCGCGCAATTTAGCCTTGGGGCTGGAGCGGGCGAAGGGAATCGAACCCTCGTATGCAGCTTGGGAAGCTGCCGTTCTACCATTGAACTACGCCCGCGATCTCAATTGCTTGAGGTCGCCCCGTGGGTGCGACCGCCGGACCATAGCCCGGGCCGAGGCAGCGGATCAAGCGTGCATTGACACCGATCGCCGCGCCACCGCCCGCTACCAGCCCATCCTCACGAGCACGTCATTGATCACGAAGGGCGCAGCGGTGGATGCGTCGCAGCTTCCGCCGCGTGCATAGATGCAGGCGTCGCTGAAGCCGACGCGGGCACAGCTTTGCCGTGAAAAATCCGCCGGCAGATCGCCTGCGGCCTCGGGCCGCGCAAGGATGCGGTTGAAGGCCGGCTGGGTCGCCCGCAACAGCAGTGGCGGCAGAATCATCTCGGCGAGCGGATCGGCGGGCTGCAGCGCATAGAGCGGCGCCGGGCCGACCAATCGTTCCCGCCCCGGCAATTGCTGGAAGCGAACGTCGTAAAGCGCAAGGCCGCACATCTGCGGATCGCTGCGCAGCTCGGCCGCGAGTTGCGCTGCGCCGACGCCGCGCGTCCAGTACTCGCGCATCTCGTCGCTGGTACCGGCCAGCGCCACCGACAGCAGCGCCCAGCCACTGAGGACGATCGGCAATGCCCAGCGGCGCCACATGTCCTTCGTGCGCAGCCATCGGACCCAATCGGCCGATCCCAGCGCCGCGACGATGGTGAACAGCACCACCGACAGGAAGATGAAGCGGTATTCCTTGTGCGCGATCAGGCTGTGGAAGACGAGGTTGACCAGCGCCGCCGTCGCGAGCAGCGGTGCGTGCCGCCAGCCGCGCCAGATCGCAGCAAGCGGCAGCAGGATCGCCACCGACCACACGGTCATGAAGTCGATGAGATAGGCCGACGGCGGCGACACGCCGAATTCGATGGCGCGATCGTGGACAAGGTTCTCCCTGATATTGGCGATCAGCCAGGCGAACGGCACGCTGCCATGCGCGAGGTCGATCGCGGCCGCGAGCAACAGCGCAACGAGCCCGCCGGCGACCAGCGGAACCAGGTTTCGCCAGCGCGTCCAGCACGCCCCGAGAGCCAGCACGGCGATGGCCGGCGCAAACTGGAAGCGGCAGACAAAGGCGAAGGCGAGCAAGGCGCCGCCGATCGCGAGACGCCGCGGTGACGGACCATCGGTGATGAGCAGCGCCGCCGGAACGATCAGTGCGCTCGCCAGCGGCTCGCCCAATGTGTGTGGCGCGAGCATGATCAATTCGAACCAGACCGCGGCTGCGAAGGCCGTGACGACGGCATGGGTGCGCGAGATCCGCGCGCCGAGCAACCAGGCGCTCGCCACGATCGACAGCGACGCGCATGCGGCGATCAGACGCGGCAGCAGGAACGCACCAGCGCCGGCGGGCGCAATCGCATCGCCGAGGGCAACCGGCCCGGCCATCAATGTCGGCAGCAACCAGCCGCGAATGCCGTCGCGCCATTCCCACGTCAGGATGCCGTCATGGCCGAGCATCCGCCACGCCGGCTCGAGATACTGATAGGTCTCGTCGGGATAGATCACGTTGGGCCAGACCGCGGCCGCAAGGCGCAAGACCAGCGCCAGCAGCAGCAACGCGAAGAGCGGGTGAACACGCCCGCTCGCGCGCCCGACCATGCCGGCGCTGCCGGGCGCGGCTTCGGCGCTCGTGCCCGTCATCGTTCCGTCGATCGTCTTCTGGAGCAGCATGCCGGCGACCAGATAGCGGGCAAAGCCTTTAAGATGCGTGACCGGAGGATGCGTGACCGGACGTTGTCGAGGTCACACAGCGCCGGCCGCGACATGCTTAACCAATCGTGAAGATTCCGGATGCGCCGGACCGCGGCGATGTTATGATCGGTGTGGGGGTTGGTGGCGCATGGCGGGGCGTGGGTACACCATTTTCGACACGGCAATCGGCCGATGCGGCATCGCATGGGGCGACGCCGGCGTCGCCGGGATCCAGCTTCCAGAACTCCGCGAAATCGAAACCCGCAGACGGCTGTTCCAGAACTACCCCGACGCGCGCGAGCTGCGCCCCCCCGAGGAGATCGAGCTCGCGATCGAGGGCATTGCGGCGCTCCTGCGCGGCGGCAACGCCGATCTCACAGGCGTTGCGCTCGACATCAGCGGCATCCCGGCCTTCAACCAGCGCGTCTACGAGGCGGTGCGCCGCATTCCCCGCGGCGAGACCCGGACCTATGACGAGGTCGCCGGCGCCCTGCGCGTGTCCGGCGCGGTCTATTCGGTGGCGCAGGCGCTCGGCCGCAATCCCTTCATGATCATCGTGCCCTGCCACCGCGTGCTCGAGGCGGGCCACTATGCCGACCGGATCTCGCTGAACGGCGGCAGCGTCTCCAAGCGGCGGCTGCTCTCGATCGAAGGCGCCCAGCCGACCACCAGCAAGACCCTGTTCGACGTGCTGCTGCCCGTTGCACGGCCCCGGCCGCAAGCCTAAATCTGGGGTATGACCCGGACCACGCTGCTGCAGCGCGATCGCATCACGGTGAACGAGTTTCGCTGCACGGCGGAGCCCGGCGACAAGCC
>DASVOL010000120.1:0-2937 GCA_036383375.1 Bradyrhizobium sp.
GCGTGGCTGATGTCGGCGGTGCCTGCGCCGCGGCAACGACGGGCGCCATGATCAGGGCACAGGACAAAGCGAGCGTTCGATTGATCCTCATGACGAGAAAACCGTGACGACGCGCCGATGTTCCCGTCAAAATCGCCGCAAGCCCTATGATTTGCGGAAGCGGATCAGAGAGAAATGCCCCATCGGCGGCATCGGCCGACGTTCCGCAAGGCTGACGCCGCCATGCTTGGCGGCCCAGTTGGTCAGCCGCTCCCACGGGAATTCCGGACGCCAGCCGAGCCGCCGCGCTAGCGGCGCGAAGGCGAGCTCGAAGATGCGGCGTGGGCCGCTCTCGGCGCCGATGTGATTGACCAGGATCAGCTCGCCACCGGGCTTCAGCACGCGAATGAAATCATCGAGCGTTGCCTCGGGATCCGGCACCGCGGTGATGACGTACTGCGCGACCACCGCATCGAAGAACTCGTCCGGAAATGCGAGATTCTTGGCGTCCATCACCGCCAGCGTCTCGACGTTGCTGAGGCCCTGCGCACGCACGCGCTTGAGCGCCCGCCGCAGCATCGGCTCGGAAATATCGACGCCGCACAGTTTTGTGGTGCGCGCATATTCCGACAGCGACAGGCCGGTGCCGACGCCGACATCGAGCACGCGTCCGCCGATCCGGTCGGCTTCCGCGATCGTCGACTGACGGCCCTGATCGAACACCTTGCCGAACACCAGATCGTAGATCGGCGCCCAGCGGCCATACGCCTTTTCGACCCCCTCGCGGTCGATGTCCCCAGCCATTCCCCTGCCCCGATGCTTCTTCTGTCTAGCCGCGAACCGCTTCCGCGAGCGGCGCCATCGCATCCTGCGTCGCGGCCCGCGCGGCGCGGCTCGCGCTCGCACTTCTGATGAAGCCGCCGCCGAGCACACGCGCCTGTCCGGAGGCCGCGTCATAGAACACGCAGGCCTGGCCGGGCGACACGCCCTCCTCGCCGGCGACGAGCTCGACCTCATAGCCGGCGTCAGTGGCGCGTAACCATGCCGGCTGCGGCGCGCGCGTCGAACGCACGCGGACATAGATCTCGATGCCCTCGCCGATCACGCGGTCCAACGCGCCGTCGCCGATCCAGTTGACGTCGCGCAGCGCGATGCGATCCATCCGCAGCGCCTCGCGCGGCCCGACCACGACCCGGCGCGTCGCCGCATCGAGCTTGACCACATAGAGCGGGTGGCTTGATGCAATGCCGAGGCCCTTGCGCTGGCCAACGGTGAAATGAACGATGCCCTGGTGCTGGCCGATGACATTGCCGGCGAGATCGACGATGTCGCCCGGCGCGATCGCATTCGGCTTCAGCCGTCCGATGATGTCGGTGTAGCGGCCGGTCGGGACGAAGCAGATGTCCTGGCTGTCCTGCTTGTCGGCGACCTCGAGATCGAAACGCCGCGCCAGCTCGCGAGTCTGCGGCTTGGTCATGTCGCCAAGCGGGAAGCGCAGGAAGTCGAGCTGCTCGCGCGTGGTCGCGAACAGGAAATAGCTCTGGTCGCGATCGGCATCCGCCGCGCAGATGAGCGAGCGCGATCCGTCGGCAAGCCGGCGCGAGGCGACATAATGCCCCGTGGCCAGCGCCTGCGCGCCGAGCTCGCGCGCGGTCGAGAGCAGATCGCGGAACTTGACCGAACGGTTGCACTCGATGCACGGCACCGGCGTCTCGCCGAGCGCGTAGCTGTCGGCGAAATTGTCGATCACCGATTGCTTGAAGCGGCTTTCGTAATCGAGCACGTAATGCGGAATGCCGATCCGCTCCGCGACATTGCGCGCGTCGTGGATGTCGCGGCCGGCGCAGCAGGCGCCCTTGCGATGGGTCGCAGCACCATGGTCGTAGAGCTGCAGCGTGATCCCGACCACGTCATAGCCCTGCGACTTCAACAGCGCAGCCGTCACCGACGAGTCGACGCCGCCGGACATGGCAACGACGATCCGTGTGTCTTCAGGGCGGCCTTCAAGATCCAGACTGTTGAGCATCACTAAGCGGTCATTGGTCACTGTCGCGGCGAGCTTATGCGCTCCGCGACGAAATTGGAAAAAGCCTTTGTCCAGAAAGCCTTAGAACGCGTCCAAGGCCGGTTCGGTCGGTTCGGGACGCGTCGGAGGCCACCTTTAATATAGGCCGTATTCCGGCGAGGCAATCCGGCGGAATCCGTGGCTTGCCGTGCGCGGACGGCAAATCTTGCCGCCGGGCAAAAACGGGGCCTGACGGGAACCTGTTCCAGACCGCGCGCACAGCTCTCAAACAATTGAAATTGTTGGATATTTATCACGACCGATGATTGGCCCGCTCCTTGCTGACAAAACGCCGGAAGTCTCATTTGCGAGGGTTGGCAGTGGTCAGCGTGACGTCGGAAGCATTGGCAAGCCGGTCTTTTCAGGGCCCGACGACACGGTCGGCGCGGCCCGATCCTGCCTCGCAGGCGGGGAACGACGGCTTTGCCGCGCTGGTCGACAGCAACACTGCGTCCACGAGCGACAACAACAGGTACGACGCCCCACCGGCGCCCGCGCGCCGGTCGGACGATTCGTCCTCGACGACCGATGCACGCTCCCGCGACGCCAGCACAGCCCCCGACCGGACGTCGCGGGATTCCGGCAGCTCGCGCGATGACAACAAGGTCGATAGCGGCAGCGACGCGCCGCCGAAGACCAAGTCGAAATCGAAGTCCGACGACTCGAAATCGAGCACCGACGCGCAATCCACCGGCGACAAGGCCACGGCGCAAGCCGTGCCGCAGCCGGACCCAGCCAATGCGGCTGTGGCCAACGCCGTGGTTGCCGTTCCCGTTGCCGCTGCTGCGCCGACCGACCCGACAGCGACGGCGACCGCGCCATCCGGCCAACCGGCGGCACCGCTTGCGATCGCGGCTGCGGCCATCGCGGCCAGCACCGCCATCGCCGGCACC
>DASVOL010000121.1:0-1594 GCA_036383375.1 Bradyrhizobium sp.
TCCTCGGCGGTATCGAGATTGCGGAAGTAGCGCAGCAGCGCGCCAACCGCCTGGGGACGCGCCGACGTCAGCGCGGCATCGATCCAGGCGGTGTCGGTCATGCTCACGCCTTCGTACCCCCCTGATTGAAGTAGCCGACCGGGCGGATCTCATAGGTGCCGCCGGGATTGGCCTCGCCGAGGTCGCGCGCGATGTCGAGCACCTCGTCGAGGTTCTTGCCCTCGACCAGGTAGAAGCCGAGCAGCTGCTCCTTGGTTTCGGCGAATGGGCCGTCGAGCACCAGCGGCGGGTTTTCCTTGCGCAGCGTGGTCGCCGCGGTGGTCGGCAGCAGCCGCGCCACCGGGCCGAGCCGGCCCTGCTTGGCGAGCTTGTCCTGCACGACCGACAATTTCTGCATGACCGAGGCGTCGTGCTCCTTACTCCAGGAACCGACCATGTCTTCGTCATGATAGCAGAGGATGGCGTACAGCATCGAAAAGGCATCTCCGTTCATTGCAAGAACGAGCGATTATGCCCGCTGCCGACAGTCGGCGCGAAAGAAATTTAGGTTCCGGATGCCTGCGATGGGATTGAGCCGACGCTTTCATGGCGCGTCGCGACCGACAATGTCTTGGGCCGCGGCGACGGCGTGTCATGCCATCGCCTCGACGTTCATGGTGCGACTACCAATAGACGCCGTAACGAGCGGCGATCCGGCGCGCCTTGGCCTCGTCGCTCTCCCGGCGGCTGGCCTGGCTCCGCTTCACCGGACGCGACGCCTGCTGCCTCGAAGGCTCCGCCGGCTGGGCCTGCGACGGGGCCGGCTGGGCTTCGGCTGGAGCGGGCGCAACGGCCGGTTGCGCCTGAGCGGGCGCATCGGCGTTTGCGAGCACGAGGCCGCGGCTCTGGCCGGCGTGAGCGGTGGTGGCGGTGGCGGCGATGAAAGCCGCGATCAGGACCAGCTTGCGCATGGAAGTTCTCCCCGGTTGATGGCAGGAGACTAGGGAGCGGGCCAGGCTCGCTCTGTGACATCAGTCACATTGAAATTGGAGGTATCCGGATGGGTAAGGGCGCACTGGCGCTGCTGATCAATGGCGGCTCGGAAAACTGGTCGTCAGCGCGCTGGAAAGCGCGGTTCGACACGGTCTGCCCGGACCGCCGCGTGGTGCTGCTGCCGGACGGCGCGCTCGATCCCGCCGAGGTGCACTATGCCGCGGTGTGGAAGCCGAAGCCGGGCGAGCTCGCGGCGTTCAAGAACCTGCGCGTCATCTTCAACCTCGGCGCCGGCGTCGACGCGCTGATGGCCGACCGCTCGCTGCCCGACGTGCCGCTGGTGCGGGTCGCGGTCGGCGATCTCACTGACCGCATGACCGAATATGTCGTGCTGCATGTGCTGATGCATCACCGCCAGGAACTCTATCTGCGGGAGTCGCAGCGATTGAAGCGCTGGGCGCCGGACTATCAATGGGCGGCAAGCGCGATCACTGTCGGGGTGATGGGGCTCGGCACGCTCGGCGCGGCCTCGGCGCACGCGCTGCGCGCGCTCGGCTTCCGCGTCGTCGGCTGGAGCCGCAGCGAGAAACGGATCGACGGCGTCGCCTGCTATCACGGCGCT
>DASVOL010000122.1:0-1501 GCA_036383375.1 Bradyrhizobium sp.
TAGAACGTCATCATCGCCACCGCGACGCCGATGGCGCCGCAGA
Source organism: Bradyrhizobium sp. (assembly GCA_036383375.1). Classification (GTDB taxonomy): domain Bacteria; phylum Pseudomonadota; class Alphaproteobacteria; order Rhizobiales; family Xanthobacteraceae; genus Bradyrhizobium. The sequence goes on from DASVOL010000122.1 coordinate 44, forward strand.
GATTGACGATGGAATCGGCGATTACTCCCGAGGTCATGCGACGCCCGTCAATTGATCGATCGCCCGCCGCACCAGCGGCCGCATCAGGGCGGCGACCAGCGCATGGCGCGGCTTCTCGATCGCCGGCCGATGCGGGTTGAGGAACCAGCCGCGGCAATCGGTGCCCGAGGTGCGGCCGAGGATCAGCGCGACTGCCTCATAGGCCATCAGCATGCCGGTCGAGATCACCATCGGCGCGAACGACATCCGGCTGCGGCGACCCGCCGCGACTTCGCCGGCGATCGCGAGGTCGACATAGTTGCGCGAGGAGGAATGCAGCATGACGTGCTCGATCTCGGCGCGCATCGCGGCGCGGCGGTCGTCCTCGGTGATCTCGGTCCAGTCCTTGGCCAGGGTTGGGAAGCCGAGGCGCTCTTCGGGCCTGGGATCATGCGGGCGCACCACGATCACCGACGGCAACGGCGACATGTAGGCGTCGATCACGGTCGCATCGGCGCGTTTTGCGGTCCGGTACAGATGCACGCCGGCGGCGATATCGTCCATGCCGTTGACGATGACCGGACAGCGTTCGGCAATCCCGGCGAGCTCGCTGGTCCAGTTCTCGCCGAGCACCTCGACCTCGATGGTCGGGTTGATGCGTTTGGCGGCTTCGGCCGCAACCGCCGCCTTCTCGCGGCCGACCTCGTCGGCGAAGGCGAACACCTGGCGGTTGAGATTGGAGACCTCGAAACGATCGATGTCGGCGATCACGAATCTGCCGACGCCGGCGCGCGCCAGCGCCATGAAGGCCGCACCGCCCATGCCGCCGACGCCGCAGACGAACACCCGCGCCCGGCGCAGCAGCTGCTGCTCATGCTCGTCGACGAAGCCGATGTTGCGGCCGGTGAAGGAGTAGTAATCGAAGTTCATCGCGCGGTCCCGTTCTCCTGCCTGCGCGGCCGCAACGTGCCGAAGGCGCGGGTGTCGTCCATCCAGTAGACCACCGGCAGCACCAGCCGCTGCAACGCCAGCATCGCGGACGCCGCAAGCAGCGCCGGCAGCGAGCCCGAGGGCACCTCGCTCATCAGATAGCGCCGCGCGCCGGCCAGATCGACGCGGCCGATCTGCAGCACATCGTCGCCGCGGCCGTAATCCAGCTCGCGCGCGCAAAATTCGTTGTAGACGGCATCGCGATGCTTCGGCGCGATCTCAAAGGTCTTCTTCAGCGCATCCGAGCCGCCGGTATAGGCGTTGGTGATCACCGAGCGCGCCTCGTCGAAGCCGGCCTCCTCGCCGACGCCGAACACCGCGCGATGCTCTGCCATGATGCCGCGCGCGAGCTGCAGATGCGCAAAGCTCTGCCGCGCCCCCGGCAGCGGCGAGGGGAATACGTCCGAGAAGGTGTCGCTGACCATACCGACCACCGCCGGCACCTGGGTGACGTTGGAGATCCACTTCGGCCGCAAGCCATCGCGGGCG
>DASVOL010000123.1:0-10186 GCA_036383375.1 Bradyrhizobium sp.
CCGCCGCCCTCGGACTTGGCGCGATACAGTGCCATGTCGGCATTGCGCATCAATTCTTCCGACGTCGTGCCGTCGCCCGGCGACAGCGCGATCCCGACGCTGGCGCCGACCACGACTTCGAGCCCGTCGATCTTGTAGGGCGCGCTCAGGGCATCGATCAGCCGCTCGGCGAAAGCGCTCGCTTCGTTCGGCGAGACATCCGCGGCGAGCACGATCGCGAACTCGTCGCCACCGAGACGGGCTGCGACATTGTCGTCGCGGACCACTTCGCGCAGCCGCTCCGCCACCAGCTTGAGCAGCCGGTCGCCCATCGGATGCCCGAAGGAGTCGTTGACGTTCTTGAACAGATCGAGATCGATGCACATCACCGCGACGCGCCTGTTGCCGGACCGGCTGCGCTCCAGCGCCTCGCGCAGACGCTCCTGGTAGAAATCGCGGTTCGGCAGGTTGGTGAGACCGTCATGATGCGCCATGTGCGCGATCCGCGCTTCGGCGGCACGGCGTTCGGTGATGTCGACCACCGCGACCAGATAGCCGTCGCGGCCCTCGAACGCCACCCTGCGTCCGAAGGTCAGCACGTGGATTTCGCTGCCGTCCGCCTTGATGTGCCGCCAGTCGCGGCTCGATTGATAGACGTCGCCGACCTCGCGCAAGGCGGCGCTGTGCATGGCCCACTCATCCTCCGGCCAGATCTGCCGCAGCGTCATGCCGAGAAATCGCTCCCGGCTGTACCCATAGTGCTGAACCGCAGCGTCGTTGACGCTGAGGAATTCCATCGTGCCGGCGTCGAATACCCACATCGGCATCGGGTTGTTCTCGAACAGCAGGCGGAACGACAGCTCGCGCTGCTTCAGCGCGGTGACGTCGGAGACGGTCAGCGACAGCATGTCGCCGAATGCCGTGACGCCGAGCCGCAGGCAGCGATCGCCGCTGTCGATCTCGAATTGGCCGACAGGACCGCTTCCGACGAATTCGCGCAGCCGGTTCATCACCGTCGGCGCCGCAAGCGGATTGCCGCCGGCGCTGAGCCGGCGCCACAGCAATTCGGTCGCGGGCTGCATCAGGAGCTTTGCGGCGCCCTGGTTGAGATGCACGATCTGGAAATCGGCCGCCTCGCCCCGCGCGTCGCGGATCGCGGCGAGCGACAGCACGCCCTCGTCGGTGGCCGAGAAGATCGTATCGAGAAGATTGTACTGCGCATTGCGTTCGTTGACATAGACGCCGACCAGGATGCCGCCCCAGCGCGACCGCGTCGGCAGCGCCAGCACGTCGAAGGTCCGCACCAGACCGTCGCGCACGCAATGCGCCGACGCAAGATAGGGCCGGCAATTCTCGCGCGCATTCGCGGCAGCTTCGGTCAACGCCGTCGCGCAGTCCGGCGGCAGCGCACTGAGCGGAATGTCCCAGCGCTCGTCGTTCAGCCAGGTCTGGACGTAGCGGCCGGTGTGCGAGACGCTGAGCACGCCGTCGACGTTGCGCAGCAGCACGATGTGGTCGGCGAGCCGGCCGAGACTGCCGAGCATCACGTCTTCATAATGCGGCAGCTTTTCGCCGGGACGGACCGCCGCCTGCCATTTGCGTTGCAGAACCGGGACGTCGGCGAACATCTCGGAATTGAACTTGGCCGATGTCTTTGCTGATTTGTTGTTGGCCATGATCATGGCACGCCCCGTTCACGCAAACGCCAGAGCACGATCCGGAAAAGTGCGAAGCGGCTTTCCGGAAGATCATGCTCAAACAAAAAGCCAAGGCGCGATGACGACACGACGTGAACTCAGCGCGCTTTAGTCCCCGTGGCATCCAAGTCATGCCGCGGCTTAACGCCATGTAAAAATAGCGATGCCGTGCGTCGCCGCCAGCGATTATGACAGCTCAAATTCGCGCGATGGTTAGTTCACGTTAGAGACTATGACAGCTGCATGAAATGCAGCGAAGCCGCACCGTCAGCGCGCCACGACCTCGACTTCGCCATCGACGCCGTTGACGACGTTGAAGGGACGCTCGAACACCTTGCCCTCGTTCTTGGCGATCGCGCGATACTCGCCTTCGGAGAGCACGACGCGCGGGAACGCGCCGATCGATTCCTTGATGACGTCGCCGCCGGGCGTGATCACCGACCATGCGGTGTTGGCGAGCGCCTCGCCGCCCTTTTCGCTGACCAGCTTGAGGGTGATGACGGCCGCGCGATGCGTGACGGTGACGTCGGTCAGCTTGCCCGCCCCGACGCGAATGTCGGAGCGCACCACCGAGTTGGCGTCACCATAGTTGGAGACGATGTAATAGGTGCCCTCCGGCAGCAGCGCGACGTCGCCGGCGGACACGTTGGGCACCAGCGGGCCACGATCGGAGCCGTCGAACTGGCTGCCCTTGTAGATCGCGAACGAGATCTGGTTGGCCGGGATCTTGCTGGTGCCGACCCGGCCTTCGATCCGCAGGCCCCCGGCCGGCAGCACGAAGGACTCGCGGTCGGTCTCGGACTTCAGGCTGACGGCGCGAACCGCGCTGACGAGACCGAGCGCGACATGGACGACATAGTTGCCGGGCGGCAGCACGACATTGGGCGTCGCCCCGCGCTCCTCGCGGACCAGCTTGTAGGTGCCGTTGTCGTCCGGCTTGTCGGCGAACACCCGCCACACCAGCCCGGCATTGATCACCGGCAGGTCCTTGCCGTATCGCGCGGTCAGCGACAGCACCGCCTGCCCGGCGGTCGGCGAACTGGCCGGTGGCGTCACCGGAGGCACGGTCGCGATCGAGGGCTGGACGATGGTCGGCTGGGTCAGCGGACCGGGCAGAACGGGCCCCGAACCGGGCCCGGACGGCGGCGCCAAATTCAGCGCCGGGCCGGACGGTACGTCCGGAACCGAGGCAGGCGGGATCGGCGGCGGCCGGTCGCTGAAGAACTGCGCCGACACGGACGTGGGGACCAGGGCGAGCAAAAATGCCGCAAGCGTCAACAGCGGAAGGAGCCGCATGCCCCGCCCGCATCCGCCGATGCCGTTGCCCCTCGAAGTCATCATCATGCTTTTCAACGAAAACGCGGCAAATTCAAGCCTTCTTCCAAGGCTTTGTCACAGTCCCGGAGGCGCCACCCCGGCTTGGAACCGCTCGATCAAGCCGATGTTAGCCCTGTCGTCGCGGTCCAGTCACATTCCCTGCCTACCGCGGTCCACCCGGGGCATGAATCATGCCTTGAGGGGAATAACCATGAAACCGGACGACGCTGGCGTAGCCTTGCCGCGCGGCCTAGTCTCGTGCTGGCAGGAGATTTGTCGTGTTGGATAGCTGGATGGGCCGAGGCCAAAAGAGCTCCGACGGCCCCGACAAAGTAGGACTGGGAACGGTTCGCCGTCCGGTGATCGGGCTTGCGCTTGGCGGCGGCGCCGCGCGCGGCTTTGCCCATATCGGCATCATCAAGACCCTGCTCGCCCATGGCATCGTCCCCAACGTGGTGGTCGGCACCTCGATCGGCTCCGTGGTCGGCGGCGCCTATGCGGCCGGCCACATCGACAAGCTGGAGCAGTGGGCCCGCAGCCTGCAGCCGCGCAGCGTGCTCGGCTACCTCGACATCCGCCTCAACGGCTCTGGCCTGATCGGCGGCACCAAGCTGGCCGCCGAGATCGAGGCGGCGCTCGGCCAGGTCATGATCGAGGACCTCGCGATCAAGTTCGCCAGCGTTGCAACCGAAGTGCGCACCGGCCACGAAATCTGGCTGACCCAGGGCCGCGTGGTCGACGCTATGCGTGCCTCCTACGCCCTGCCCGGCATCTTCGCGCCGGTGCTGATCGGCGACCGCTGGCTGGTCGACGGCGCGCTGGTCAATCCGGTGCCGGTTTCGGCCGCCCGCGCCCTCGGCGCCGAAATCGTCATTGCGGCGAACCTCTCCAGTGATGTGTTCGCGCACTCGACCACGATCTACAATCACGGGCCGTCCGCCGCGCCCGAGGTGACGGTCGCGGTGACCGCCGAGGCAGAGATTGAGCCGGAAGCTCCGAAGCGGCGGTTCGGCCGCTTCTTCTCCGCCGAACGGACCGTGAAGCGGGAGTTTTTCGGCAGCGCCAGCCGGCCCGGGATCTCGAGCGTGATGGTCGACGCCTTCAATATCATGCAGGACCGCATCACCCGTGCGCGCCTCGCCGGCGATCCGCCCGACATGCTGATCTCGCCGCGCGTCGGTCAGATCGGCTGGTTCGACTTCCACCGCGCCGACGACCTGATCGCACACGGCATCCGCGCGGCTGAACGCGCCATCGGCGCGATCGAGGAAGCGATCGAGATCCTGGCGCCGCCGTCGAACGGCGCGGGCACCACCGGGAAATAGCGCTCAGGCGGTCTTGCTCAGGCGGTCTTGATGTAGTCGCGCAGCGCTTCCTGCTCGTGCTCATATTCCTGCACGCGGCGCTTGACGACATCGCCGATCGAGATCAGCCCGACCACCTTGCCGTCCTCGACGACTGGGAGGTGGCGGAACTTGCCGGTGGTCATCATCTCCATCAGGCCGCTGACCGTATCGGACTGGCGGCAGCTCACGACCTTCTTGGTCATGACCGTACTCACCGGTTCGTCCAGCACACCCGCACCGCGCTCTGAGAGCACGCGCACGATGTCGCGCTCCGACAGGATGCCTTCCATCCGGCCCTGCTCCATCACCAGCACGGCGCCGATCTTGCGCTCGCCGAGCAGTTTGACCGCCGCCGAGAGCTTCGCGCCGGGCGCGACGCTCATGACCTGATGGCCCTTTGCATCGAGAATGGAACGTACCGTCATTGCCGCCTCCCTGAATCCGCTCGCGCCCGCTTCAGCGGGGTCGAGCCTGTTCGCCAGAGTCTTCAATCAACAGTTCCGCGCCGATTTCGGTTCCGGGGCGCGGTCGGTAGCTGGGCTCGATGTGTCGGCCCGCTTTGTTCTGTGTCGCAAAGATGATGGAGGAATTCGAACCGAGCCGCAAGCGGCGATCAGACGCGGCCGGACTGGTCCACCGACGACGCATCCGCAGCATCGTCTCGCGCGCGCGGAATCGGATCGAACAGCGAGAACAGCAACAGCCCGGCGAGGAAGCCGCCGATATGCGCCTGCCAGGCGACGCTCGCGTCCTCGGCACCAAGCGACAGCGAGGTGGCGCCGAACAGGATATTGACGCCGAACCAGATCGCCAGGAAGGCGAGCACCCGTCCATTGCGCAGCGCCTGCCACAACGACAGCGCGGGCACCTTGGCGGCCGCATCAGCATCGCCCCGGCTGAACGACAGGAAGCTGCCCTTCACAAAGGCGAAGCGCATCGCCGCCGCCATCGTCCCAGACACCGAGGCCGACGCACCGATCATCGGCGCGATGGCGTGCTCATGCGTCAACAGATGCGCGAGCGCGCCGGCGGCCGCCGTCACCGCCATGAAGACAAAGAAGCGCACCGCGCCGAACCGCCGCGCCAGTGCGCTACCGAACGGCAGCAGCCACAGCACATTGAAGCCGATATGCGTGAGGTTAGCGTGCAGCAGCGAATAGGTGACGAAGGTCCAGACCTTGGCGCCGTCTCCGCCCGGGAAGGTGATGTCGAGCAGCGTCGAATCGTAGCGCTTCGGGATGAAGCCGAACACGTCGATGGTCCAGTTTTCCATCTCCGGCGGCAGCAGCACCCGCAGATGGATCACCGCGATCAGGAGGACGTAGGCGGTGAGCGCAGCCGGCAAGGTCAGGATCGGCTCGCGCGGCGCCTCCGGCGGCGGCTCGAGCGGGGATTCGGGATGGGAGTCCAAGGGGTCGGCGACCTCGCACGCGGCTGTGCGTCCCAGATAGGCGGCTTTCATACTGCGGTGCAAGTGCACAATCCCGAAATCGGACACAGGGTGCGCGCGGCGCCGAAAGCGATCGGAACAAAGATAAAGGGAGGGCGCTGAGAACGCCCTCCCTGATCTGCTGGTCTTCTCGTGCCCCAGGAGGATCAGGAGAACATCCCCACCCCTCCCCGCACGGTGACCAAACTGTTCGATGCCACCTGTGTACCAACTACGCCGGCGCTTGGGGCAGCCGGCGAACGGGAACGCGCGGACCCTACCCGCAGGTTCCGCGGCCGCCAAGGACATAGTTAAATTTACGTTAACAACACAAAGCTGCCGATAAGCCGCCCAAACCGCGGCCACGGCATGGACGCTGCACAGCCTTCCCTGCACAACAGAGAAGGGAAGGCCCCTGCGCAAAACCGGGACAGATGTGTCCCGCCGAGCCAGGTGCCGGGCAAGGTTCTTTAGATGAAACACAGCTCCAGCCGCGATTTCTTCGCCTATTGGAATGCGAAGCGCGGCACTGCGCGTGCACCCGACCGGAGTGAGTTCGAACCGTCCGCGGTGCGCGAGCTGCTGTCCGACATCTTCGTGCTGTCCTATGACGGCGAGACCCGCTTTCCGTTCCGGGTCGCCGGCACCCGCACCTCCGCCCTGCTCGGCTGCGACCTTAAGAACCGCAGCTTTTCCGCCCTTTTCACCGACGAGAGCCGCGGCGAGATCGAAGACATCATCACCTGTGTGGTCGAAGAGACCCTGCCGGCCATCGCCGGCATCACCGCCACGACCGAAACCGGCTCCAAGGCGCACCTTGAACTGCTGCTGCTGCCCTTCACCGCCCGCGTCCATATGCCGGCGAGCCTGACTGGCCTGCTCGCCCCGTTCGAGGACGACGTCAGCCGGCTGCACGGCCTCGTGCTGACCTCGTGGCGCTACCTGCATCCCCAGGAGCGGCTGGTGCCGCGGACCCTGCGCAAGCTGGCCATCGCCCGCGGCCTGATGGTCTACGAAGGGCTGCGCTAGCCCCCGACGCCTGCCCCGAACCGGCGGCCAGACCAACCACGCCGGTCGCTTGCACCGCGGGCCGCGGAACTCTATTAGCTGGTTCGCCGCCATGGCGGATGTGATCCGCTTATTGCAGCTGCGGCCGGGCTGGGCATGTTTCGCAATTCGATCAGGCAGAAGATCGTCGGCATTGCCGCGGGACTCATCGTCCTCGCGGTGATCACCTCGCTGCTGTCGATGGTGATGGCGGGCCAGGTCGGCCATCTCCTGGACGAGCTCACCAATCGCTACATCCCTGCCTATGGTCATCTCGCCCGCGTCAACATCCGCTCGCTGGAGCGGTCCCTGGCGATGCGCCGGATGATGATGGCGAAGATGCAGGCGCCGGGAGAAGCCAGCGGCTACGACGCGGCTCGCAAGACGTTCGACGAGATCGAGCCCCAGATCAAGCGCGAGGCTGACGCGGCGCGCGTGCTGATCGATTCGATCATCGCCGATCCCTCGACCCCGTCCGACAATGCTGCGCTCGGGCGCCTCGATGACCGCATCGACAATGCCGTCAACGATCTCTTGATGCGCCTGAACGCCGAGAACAAGACGCTGCTCGACCAGCTCGACGCCCAGGACTTTGCGGCCGCGAAAGCGACCACGCTGCGCGCCGACGTGCTGCGCGACGACTTCAACAACAAGATCGAAGGCATTCGTACCGACATGCTGGCGCAGGTCGCTTCGGCTGCTGCGAAGGTGATGAGTGCCCAGCAGCGGGCGATCATCATCTCCGGCGTCGTGACCGCGATCGCCGCGATCCTCGGCTTCGTGTTCGCGATGCTGGTCGGCAGCGGCATCACCCGCCCGGTGATGCGGCTGCTGGAAGGCACCCGCGAGGTCGAGGCGGGCCGCCTCGACGGCACCATCGCGATCACGACCCAGGACGAGATCGGCCAGCTCTCCGCCGCCTTCAACCGCATGATCGAGACGCTGCGTCACAACCAGCGCATCCGCGAGACCTTCGGCCGCTACATCAACCCGCGGATCGCCGAGGGCCTGCTCGATCAGCCGGCGATCGCCGCCACCGAAGGACAGCGCCGGATCATGACGGTGATGTTCTGCGACATGAAGGGCTTCACCAGCCTGAGCGAAGGCGTGACGCCGCGCGGCCTCGTCAAGATCATGAACCTCTATCTGTCGACGATGTCGGCGCCGGTCCATGCGCATCGCGGCATCATCGACAAATATATCGGCGACGCCATCATGGCCTATTGGGGCGCCCCGTTCGTCGAGGAAGCCGAGCAGACCCATCTGGCCGCGCTTGCCGCCATCGACATGATCGGCCAGGTCAACCAGCTGCGCAAGGATCTGCCCGAGCTGCTCGGCGTGCGCGCCATCCCGGCCGATTGCGACATCCGCATCGGCATCGCTACCGGCGAAGCGCTGGTCGGCAGCATCGGCTCGGAATTCATGATGAGCTACACCGTGCTCGGCGACACCGTGAACCTCGCCTCGCGGCTGGAAGGCGCCAACAAGTTCTACGGCAGCCGCAGCCTGATCTCGGAAGCCACCGCGAGCGCCTGCGCCGACGCCATCGAACTGCGCGAGATCGACCGCCTCGTCGCCGTCGGCCAGACCCAGCCGGTCGCGGTGTTCGAGATCATCGGCAAGAAGAACGAGCTGACGCCGGCGCAGGCCGAGTTGCGGCAGCGCTACGCGGATGGTCTCGCCGCCTATCGCGACCGCCGCTGGGACGACGCCGAGCAGGCTTTCACGGCGGCACTGGCTGCGGCGCCGGGCGACGGCCCGTCGATCGCGATGAAGGCGCGCGCCGCAGCGTTCAGGCAAAATCCGCCGGCAGCGGACTGGGACGGCGCCTGGCACCTGGAGCAGAAGTAGCGACACTTGCAGCCCGCATGCGCCAACGGCTCGCGCGAAATGCATCGACGCTGACCGGCCCTTCACGCTGCCCTGTGCGACCGGCGCAATTCTAACACCGATGTTAGTTTCCACTCCGCCGTTCGGTGATGCGAACAATACATTCTCGCACATGCAGGCGCGACGCTCGGAAGCGACAGTGCGATTGCCGCATCGGAAAACAATTTTTCAGAACGCGCGGAATGTCTCCCGCCATCGGGCGTTAGTTCTTCAGGTTAACAACGGCCCACATCGAATCGGGAGGTGCGCATGATCAAGTCACCGATGAAGCTCGCAATGCTTGCGACATTTCTGACAGCGCCGATCATCCTGTTCCCACCGCACACCGCGATCGCCGCCGGCGGTGGTGGTGGCGGCGGCGGTGGAGGACCGGGCGGTGGAGACTTCTACGGGTCGAGCTACGGCACGCCCGCGCCGGCTTATCCTCAGGACAAGGGCAGAAAGACCACGCACCGGGTCAAGAAACCGATCAAGCAATCCGGCTTCGACGATCCGGCATTTCGCGACGGCTATCGCGCGGCCTATGCGACGATCTACGAACGCAACGACTACGCCGCCGCGATCGATCAGCTGCACGCACTCGGCCGCGACGATCATCCGAACGTCGCCAACCTGATCGGCTATTCCTATCGCAAGCTCGGCGACTACAAGCAGTCGCAGGTCTGGTACGAACGCGCGCTGAAAGCCGATCCGAACCACGTGCTAACGTGGAACTACTACGGCCTGTGGCAGATCGAGCAGGGCAACCGCGACCAGGCGCAGTATCATCTGCAGCGGATCGCCGAGATCTGCGGCACCGACTGCGAGGAGTATCGGACGCTGGCGGCCGCACTGGAGAAGCCGCCGGGCACGAACCTCGTCTACTGAGCGCGCTTCGCGCGTCCGGGCTGCACGCGCCGTTGGCTTCCTTCGGCGCAGTCCGCTATCGTGGGCTCGCAAACCATTTGCGAGTCCGTCATGCCTGACCTGATCGATTTCGGTACGTTGCAGCTCAAATTCCTGCAGAGCAAGGAGACCACCGGCGGCAGCGTCGATCTGTTCGAGATGACGCTGCAACCCAACGCCCGGATGCCGATCCCGCACTATCATGAGAGCTGGGACGAGACGATCTACGGGCTTTCGGGCGTCTCGACCTGGCGGGTCGACGGCAAGGAGATCGACATCGGACCCGGCGAATCGGTATTCATCAAGCGTGGTGTCGTGCACGGCTTCACCAACCGCTCGAACGGTCCGGCGACCTGCCTGTGCCTCCTCAGCCCCGGCGCACTCGGACCGCAATATTTCAAGGACATGGCGGCCCTGATGGCGGGAGGAGCCCCCGATCCAGCCAGGATGAAAGAGACGATGCTGCGCTACGGCCTGGTGCCGGTTGCGCCCTGACTGCGCGGCGCAGGAAAGCCGCACCGCCGGCGGCCCTGCTCAAAACCGCGTTGTGCCGAGCGGCAGGCCGAGCTTGACCCGCCCGGTCAGCGTATAGCTGT
>DASVOL010000124.1:0-2276 GCA_036383375.1 Bradyrhizobium sp.
GCGTTGGTCGGGTTGCCGATGCGGGTATAGATGTTGCCGAAGGCCTGCAGGCCGAACAGCGAAGCCGCGTGGTCGGCATCGTTGAAGACGAATGACGTGGTCTGGTAGATCGGCGTCGCCCGCGCGCCGGTGGTGGGATCAGGCTGTGCGCCGGCGTGCACGGCGAGGGTGGAAAATCCCGGAAGGCGATCGGTCATTCTTTGTGTCCTGTTGTGGCCTGGTCGAAACGCGCGGCATGCTGATGGCGGCGGCGCCCGCCGTCAAGCGAGTTGGGCACGCCGCCGGTTCTAGGAGGGGCATCCCGGGCTATACCGGACGATCGGAGCGATTATTCCGCTGCGATGTCAGGTCGTCTCGGTCTTGTTTTTCGCTGCGCGGTCGGATGCCGCAGTCTGGCCGCCGCCGAAGCTCGTGCGGTTGAGCGACAGCCGCATGCCCTGGGTCGGGATCGGCGCGCGCTTGGAACTCAGCGTGCGCGAGTTGACGCCCATCCAGGAGATCTCCGACGACAGTCGGCCGTACTCGATCTTCGGGCAGCGGTTCATCACCACCTTGAGGCCTGCGGCCTCCGCCTTCTCGGCTGCAGCATCGTCGCGCGCGCCGAGCTGCATCCAGATCACCTTCGGCAGCGGCGACAATTTCAGCGCTTCCTCGACCACCGGCATGATGTGGCTCGAATTGCGGAAGATATCGATCATGTCGATCGGGCGATCGATGTCCGCGAGCGATGCGACGAACGGCTTGCCCATCAGCGCCTTGCCGACATGGCCGGGGTTGACCGGGATCATGTCGTAGCCGCGCTGCGCCAGATATTTGAACGCGAAATAGCTCGGCCGCACATTGACCGGCGAGGCGCCGACCATCGCGATCGTTTTGACGTTGTTCAGGATGCTGCGGATGTAGTTGTCGTCGTAGGCGTCGTGGTTCATCATTCGTCTTTTTCAATTGCGTCATTGCGAGGAGCGAAGCGACGAAGCAATCAATGCTTCCTTGTGGTGCGATGGATTGCTTCGCTTCGCTCGCAATGACGGAGAGACTATTTGTCCTGCCACTTCGGGTCGCGCTTCTCGATGAAGGCGCCGATGCCTTCCTCGGCGTCGCGCGCCATCATGTTCTCGGCCATCACCTCGGCGGCGAAGCGATAGGCCTCAGTGAGGTTCATCTCGGCCTGGCGATAGAACGCCTCCTTGCCGAGCTTGACGGTGTAGGCCGATTTCAGCGCGACCTTCTCGGCCAGCGCGATCGCGGCGTCGCGCTCGGTACCTGCCGGCACCACGCGGTTGACGAGGCCAATGCTCTGCGCCGTTGCCGCGGAGACCGGCTCACCGGTCAGCAGCATCTCCATCGCCTGCTTGCGCGGCACGTTGCGCGACAGCGCGACCATCGGCGTCGAGCAGAACAGCCCGATGTCGACGCCCGGTGTCGCAAACGTCGCAGCTTCGGAGGCGACCGCGAGGTCGCAGCTCGCGACGAGCTGGCAGCCGGCCGCGGTGGCGATGCCCTGGACGGACGCCACCACCGGTTTCGGCAGGTGCACGATCGCCTGCATCATCGCGCTGCAGGCGTTCATGATCTGCGCGAAATAGGCGCGGCCGCGGTCGGCGTCGGTGCGGCGCGCGGTGAGCTCCTTGAGGTCGTGGCCGGCGCAGAAGGCCGGGCCGTTGGCGGCGAGCACGACGGCACGGATGCTCTTGTCAGCACCGATAGCGTTCAGCGCCGCGTGCAGCTCGCCGATCAGACCCTCGGAGAGGCTGTTGCGTGCCGCGGGGCGATTGAGCGTCAGTAGCGCGATACTGCCCACGGTCTCGCGCAGCAGGATCGGCTGGTGTTGCGGCGCTTCGGCGCGGGCGGCTTGGGCGGACATGGCAAAAATTCCACTTTGGTCTCTATGACAACTTAATGTAACAGGCAGGCTGAAGCGAGGGCAGGGACCGCATGGCGATTGCGAAAATGAGCGTGGCTGATCTGGAGGAGTTCCTGCGCAAGGAATTTCCGCAGGCGTTCACCCACGACGACATCCGGATCGAAAGCGCCGACGGCGAGACGGCCCTGCTGCGCCAGCGCTTCAGCGAGCGCATGCTGCGGCCGGGCGGCACGGTGTCCGGACCGACCCTGATGGGGCTGGCGGATTTTGCGATGTATGTGGTGCTGCTGTCGGCGATCGGGCCGATCGGCCTTGCCGTCACCACCAACCTCAACATCAACTTCCTGCGCAAGGGCCAGCCGGGGCAAGACGTGCTTGCCGTCGCCAAGCTGCTCAAGCTCGGCAAGCGGCT
>DASVOL010000125.1:0-5829 GCA_036383375.1 Bradyrhizobium sp.
GATGGCGATCAACAGCGAGCCGCGCGACGGCCGCGGTTCGTGCCAGCAGATCGGCTTCTGCTTCCAGGGCTGCAAGTCGGGCGCCAAATGGTCGACGCTCTACACCGAGATCCCGAAGGGCGAAGCCACCGGCAATCTCGAGGTGCGCCCCGGCAGCATGGTGATCAAGATCGAGCACGACCAGTCCGGCAAGGTCACCGGCGTGGTCTACGCGGACGAGAGCGGCGCGATGCAGCGCCAGAAGGCCCGCGTCGTCGCAGTCGCCGGCAACTCGATCGAGAGTCCGCGGCTGCTGCTCAACAGCGCCTCCAGCATGTTCCCGGATGGCCTCGCCAATTCATCGGGCCAGGTCGGCCGTAATTATCTGCGGCACATGACCGGCAGCGTGTATGCGACCTTCGAGAAGTCGGTGCATATGTATCGCGGCACCACGATGGCTGGCATCATCCGCGACGAGGCCGCGAACAACCCGAAGCGCGGCTTCGTAGGCGGCTACGAGATGGAGACGCTGTCGCTCGGCCTGCCCTTCATGGCGGCGTTTCTCAATCCCGGGGCCTGGGGCCGCAGCTTCACCAGTGCCATGGAAGGCTATCCGCGGATGGCCGGCATGTGGCTGGTCGGCGAGGACCTGCCGCAGGAGACCAACCGCGTCACGCTGGATCCGACCATCAAGGACAAGTTCGGCATGCCGGTCGCGAGCGTGCATTTCGACGATCATCCGAACGACGTCGCGATGCGCGATCACGCCTACAAGCAGGGCGCCGCGGTCTATGAGGCGGTCGGCGCCACCGTGACCTATCCGACGCCGCCTTATCCCTCGACCCACAACATGGGCACCAACCGGATGAGCGAGAAGCCGCGCGACGGCGTGGTCAACAAGTTCGGTCAGAGCCACGACATCAAGAACCTGTTCATCTCGGACGGCAGCCAGTTCACCTCGGGAGCGGCCTGCAATCCGACGCTGACTATCGTGTCGCTGGCGATCCGCCAGGCCGACAGCATCGCCGGCGCGATGCAGCGCAAGGAGATCTAGCTCACTCTGAAGCTGAAGCGGCCTTGTCCTTGCCAGGAGGACAAGGCCGGCTTTCTTTCGAGGTGACAGACCAAAAACTATGGGCCGCTGATATCGGCGTTATCTCTAATCAGGATCGCTAGCTCCCTCGCTCGGGTTCGAAGCCGATCCAGCTCGTCATCGGACGATGATGATAGGACCAGATCATTAAACGAGCCCATCCCGCCGTAGGCACCCAATAGCCGCTCGATGCCATGAAAATCGCTGTTTGCAATCTCGCGGCGAGATTTTTCCACCCAATCCAACCAATGCGAACTCCACCTGTCCTCACGCAGCAAGGTCACCAGGCGATCCAACACGGTGATGAGTTCTGGCACTGCGGCCGCGGGCGACGAGGGACTGTTCAAGTGACGTCTATTCCGCGGCGTCGAGGATGGGCTGGCGCTGAAATTCGGTGACCGGAGCTGCACTCTGCGAGCGGTAAATCAAGCAGCAGCAACGCAGCAGCGATGCGAAATTATTGACCTCGCCATGGTGATCGAGGACTTCGCCATAGAGCGTGGTGACGAACTTGGCGACGCTCATCCCCTCCTTGGCGGCGATCTCCTCGAGCGTGTCCCAGAACGACATCTCCAGCCGGATCGAGGTGCAATGACCGCCGATCCGCAGCGACCGGGTCTGCGATTCATAATTGCGCTGCGGCTGGTGCGAGAACAAATGGCACATGGCTATCCTCCCGATCAGATTATAATTTTTCTAAACGATATACCCGGGCGTGCGGCGTCACAATCGCCACGTAGGGCGTAGCCGGTCCACACGCGAAGGTGAGTGTCTTCAAGGCGATAGGCCGGCTCCATCCCCAGCTAAAGGCAGCCATTCGCGGGCCGGCCCATGCATTTGGCCGGCGAGCCGACTAGAATGCCGCCGAACCTCGAATCCCTGTCCGATCACGCAAGCCATGCCCGTCCGCCAGCTTCCCGAACAGCTCGTCAACCGCATCGCCGCCGGCGAGGTGGTCGAACGTCCTGCGAGCGTCGTCAAGGAACTGGTCGAGAACGCGATCGACGCCGGCGCCAGCCGGATCGACGTTTTCACCGATGGCGGCGGCCGGCGCCGGATCGGCATCACCGACGACGGCGGCGGCATGACGCGCACCGATCTCGCGCTTGCGGTCGACCGCCATGCCACCTCCAAGCTCGACGACGAGGACCTCTTGCGCATCCGCACGCTCGGGTTCCGCGGCGAGGCGCTGCCGTCGATCGGCGCGGTCGCAAAGCTCGGCATCACCACGCGCCATGCCAGCGAGCCGCATGCGTGGTCGCTGTCGGTCGAGGGCGGCGAGAAGTCGGAGGTCATGCCGGCCGCGCTCGGCCAGGGCACCCGCGTCGAGGTCAACGAACTGTTCTATGCAACGCCGGCGCGGCTGAAATTCCTCAAGACCGACCGTACCGAAGCGGAAGCGATCCGCGAAGTGGTGCGGCGCCTCGGCATGGCGCGGCCCGACATCGCCTTCACGCTAGCCGGCGAAGAGCGTGCGCCCGTCACCTGGGCCGCGGCACTGCCCGGTGCGGCCGGCCGCCTGACGCGGCTCGGCGATATCCTGGGCGCGGACTTTCGCGCCAGCGCGATCGAGGTGCGCGCCGAGCGCGAGGGCGTCACGGTCGAGGGCTTTGCCGCCGCGCCGTCGCTGACCCGCGCCAATGCGCTCGGGCAGTATCTGTTCGTCAACGGCCGCCCGGTGCGCGACAAGCTGATCCTAGGTGCGGTGCGCGCGGCCTATTCCGACTATCTGCCGCGCGACCGCCATCCTGTGGTGGCGCTGTTCGTGACCTGCGACCCGCAAGAGGTCGATGCCAACGTGCATCCGGCCAAGACCGAGGTGCGCTTCCGCAACGCCGGCCTGGTGCGCGCGCTGATCGTGCATGCGCTGAAGGAGGGCCTCGCGCGCGAGGGCAGACGCACCGCGGCCAACACCGCCGACGGCGCGACGTTACAGGCGTTCCGCCCCGCCTTCACACCACCGCGCCCGGGCAATTGGGACTGGCGCAGTTCGCCGTCATATCCGACTGGTCCGATGCGCGCGTTCGACGGCGCGGCGGCGCCCGCTTTCGCCGAGCCCGGACAGGCCGCCTTCGACGTCGGCGCGCCGACCGCCGATGTCCGCTTCGAGGCTGCACCCGCACCCGATCTGCTCGACCGGCCACTTGGGGCCGCGCGCACCCAGATCCACGAGACCTATATCGTCTCGCAGACCCGTGACGGCCTGATCGTGGTGGACCAGCACGCGGCGCATGAGCGTATCGTCTATGAGCGACTAAAGGCGTCGCTGGCCAAGAACGGCGTGCAGCGGCAGATCCTCTTGATCCCGGAGATCGTCGAGCTCGATGAGGCGACCGTCGAGAAGCTGCTCGATCGCGCCGAGGAGCTGGCCTCGTTCGGGCTCGCGATCGAATCCTTCGGCCCCGGCGCAGTCGCCGTGCGCGAGACGCCCTCGCTGCTCGGCAAGGCCAATGCGGCCGGATTGCTCCGCGACCTCGCGGAACACATGGCCGAATGGGACGAGGCGCTGCCGCTGGAGCGTCGGCTGATGCACGTCGCCGCCACCATGGCCTGCCACGGTTCGGTCCGCGCCGGGAGACGCCTCAAGCCGGAAGAGATGAACGCGCTGCTGCGCGAGATGGAAGACACGCCGAACTCCGGCCAGTGCAACCACGGCCGGCCGACCTATGTCGAGTTGAAGCTGAGCGATATCGAGAAGCTGTTCGGGCGGCGGTGAAGATCCCATAGGATGGGTAGAGCGAAGCGAAACCCATCAACTTTCTTCCGCGCGGCGACATGATGGGTTTCGCTTCGCTCTACCCATCCTACGAACTCACTTCCCGCGCGAACACCTGCAACGCCGTGCGAAGCTGTGCGATCCATTCATCGCCGTCCTTGAAACCGCCCGCCGCAATGCGGGCGCAGATCTGATCGAGATCATCGCCATCGGCTGCGTGTTTGCCGACCCGCCGCGCAATCGCGACATAGCCGTCCGTCAGCAGCACCAGACCCGGCGCGCTCGCTGCAACATACTGCTCCCGCGCCTCGCGGAAGAGCTGCGAGGCTTCATCGTATCGACCAAGCGCCAGATCGAACGCCCCCACCATCCAGACGCCGGTTGCCTCGCGCAGCGGTCCGAGCTCCAGGGTTCGCACCAGCCCGAGCGAGCGTTCTGCAAGCGCTCGCGCGGCGAGCAGATTGTCCGGGCTGACCGACTTGTCGGAAACGCTCCAGCCTGGCCAGCAATCGGCCGCCGCGTTGAATGTCCAGCGCTGAACCATCATGAGAGCTTCACGCTCGTCAGCATCCTGCGCGCCGCGACCGCGCTCGATCTGGTCGGCGGCATCGCGCGCGGCCGCAAGCAGTGCCGCGTCATCGTCCGCGCCGCGCAATGCCTTGACGCGGGTCTCCAGCTGGCCGGCCAGCCCGGCAAGAGTGTCGGCCATGGTTCGCGCTCCGCAAACGGTGATGAATCGGTCGTCAGGTGAGGAAGGCGCAACCAGCATAAAGTCAGCGGATGACGCTGACACCCATGCGCTCTACACTTTTTCGCGAAGGAACACGAACTCGGTGTCGTCATAGGCGCGCCGCTCGAGCTCCTCGAACCCTTCGGGCGCCGCGAACGCCGCGGCCTTCGCCTCCTCGACCACGAGCAGCGCACCCGGCGTCAGCCAGCGGCCGTCGCGCAGCGAGGCGAGCGCCTTGTCGGCGAGCCCCTTGCCGTAGGGCGGATCGAGAAACACCAGCGAGAACGGCTCGACCGGATGCGCAGGTCCGAGATCGGTGGCATCGCGGCGATAGACCTTGGTCGTGCCGCCAAGACCGAGCGACTCGACATTGTTGCGCAGCAGCGCGCGCGCCTCGGCGCCATTGTCGACGAACAGCGTGAACTTGGCGCCGCGCGAGGCCGCCTCGATGCCGAGCGCGCCGGTGCCGGCAAACAGGTCGAGCACGCGCGCATCCAGAATCGGATTATCGTAGGCGTGGATCAGGATGTTGAACACGGACTCGCGCAGGCGGTCCGCGGTCGGACGAATCTCGCGGCCCGACGGTGACGCGAGATTGCGGCCCTTCAGCCTGCCCCCGACAACGCGCATTACAGAGCTCGCATGTTTGCCGCACGCGCGGTGCGTTCCCTCCCCCCTTGTGGGGGAGGGTTAGGGAGGGGGGTGCCACACGGGAGGTCTGAGCAAGCGGTACCCCCTTCCCCAACCCTTCCCCACAAGGGGGAAGGGAGCAGAGCGTGCCGTTCAGCAACCATCGCGGCAAAAAACGCGCGGCCCATTCCGTTCCTTTACTCGTCCTTCGGCGTGAGATCGCGCTTGCCGTGATAGCCGCGCTTGGGACGGCGCGGCGGGCCGTAGCCGTTGGCTTCATCCTCGTTGCGGGCGCGGGCTTCCTCGCTGCCGGTGCGCTGCACCAGCACGCGGCGGCCCTTGCGGTCGTTGATCGTCTCGCGCTTGCTCGGCTTCGGCTTCCTGGGCGTATCGTCGCCCTCGCCGGCGTCACGCTGCTCCGGCCGCGCGAAATCCGCGCCTGCGACCTTGGCGATCTTCTCGCCGAGCTGCTCGCGCAGCACCCGGGTCTTGACCTCCTCGACCTTGCCCTCCTCGAGCTCGCCGAGCTGGAACGGGCCGTAGGAGATCCGGATCAGGCGGTTCACCTCGAGCCCGAGATGCGCCATCACGTTGCGCACCTCGCGGTTCTTGCCCTCGCGGATCGCGAACACCACCCAGACGTTGGAGCTCTGGTCGCGCTCCAGCGTCGCATCGATCGGC
>DASVOL010000126.1:0-4246 GCA_036383375.1 Bradyrhizobium sp.
GGTTCTATCTTGCCGGGGGTATGACCGTGCTCCTGGAAGCGCGCCAGCCGCCGCGCCTCAGCCTCGTAGGAATTGACCGGCTTGGTCTCGTAGTTGCGGCCGCCGGGATGGGCGACGTGATAGACGCAGCCGCCGAGCGAGCGGCCGTTCCAGCTATCGATCAGGTCGAATGTCAACGGCGCGTGCACGGGAATGGTCGGATGCAGGCCGGAGGCCGGCTGCCAGGCCTTGAAGCGCACGCCGGCGACCGCCTCGCCGGCGCGGCCGGTCTCGGTCATCGGCATCCGCCTGCCGTTGCAGGTGATGACGTGGCGGCCCTCGACGAAGCCGGTCGCCTTGACCTGCAATCGCTCGACCGAGGAATCGACGTAGCGCACGGTGCCGCCGGCGGTGCCTTCCTCGCCCAGCACATGCCAGGGCTCAAGCGCCTGCCGCAGCTCGAGGCCGACGCCGCCGTGGTGGATGCGGCCGAAGGCGGGGAAGCGGAATTCGAGCTGGGCCTGATACCATTCCGGCTCGACGTCGTAGCCGGATTGCTTGAGCTCGGCGAGCACGCCGAGGAAATCCTCCCAGAGGAAATGCGGCAGCATGAAGCGGTCATGCAGCGCAGTGCCCCAGCGTACGAACTTGCCCTGCTGCGGCTCGCGCCACAGCTTGGCGATCAACGCGCGGATCAAGAGCTGCTGCGCCAGCGACATCCGCGGGTCGGGCGGCATTTCGAGCGCACGGAATTCGACGAGGCCGAGCCGGCCGGTCGGACTGTCGGGCGAATAGAGCTTGTCGATGCAGATTTCGGCGCGATGGGTGTTGCCGGTGATATCGACCAGGATGTGCCGGAACAGGCGATCGACCAGCCACAGCGGCGCATCCATCCCCGGCGGCGGCACGTGCGATAGCGCGATCTCCAGTTCATAGAGTCCATCATGCCGCGCCTCGTCGATGCGCGGCGCCTGGCTCGTCGGGCCGATGAACATGCCGGAGAACAGATAAGACAACGACGGATGCCGCTGCCAGTACAGCACCAGGCTCTTCAACAGATCGGGCCGGCGCAGGAACGGTGAATCCTCCGGCTTGCTGCCGCCGACCACGATGTGGTTGCCGCCGCCGGTGCCGGTGTGGCGGCCGTCGATCAGGAAACGGTTGGCGCCGAGCCGCGTCTTCGCGGAGTCCTCATAGAGGCCGAGGGTGATGTCGACGGCCTCGCGCCAACTCTGCGCCGGCTGCACGTTGATCTCGATCACGCCGGGATCCGGCGTCACCTTGATCACCTCGATGTGCGGATCGAACGGCGGCGCGTAGCCTTCGACATGGACTTGCAGTTGCAACTCTTCGGCGGCGGCCTCGATCGCAGCGATCAGTTCGAGATAGTCCTCCACCTTCTCCACCGGCGGCATGAAGGCGCACAGCACGCCGTCGCGCACCTCGATCGACATCGCGGTGCGCACCGGCAGCGGCTCCTCAATGTCCTTGAGCGCCCGCGTCAGCTCCGGATCGATCTTGCCAAGCGCATCGCGCGGCGCCATCGGATCCTGCTCGATGATGTAGGGAAAGTCGTCCGGCGGAACGTGTTCAAGCGAAGAGATCGGAAGCCGCAAGCCCAGCGGGGAATCGCCCGGAAACAGAAACAGATGGCTGCGCCGGATCTTCCAGCGTTCGCTGCGCCAGCGCGCCGGCACGCGATCGTCCAGCGGGCTCCAGCGTTGGATCGGCAGCACGTACCCCTTCGGCGTGGTCAACCCCTCATCGAACACCCGCGCCAGCCGTGCACGCTCTTCCGGATCGGTCAGTTTGGAATTCGCAGGGCTAACATTGGCCGGCAGGCCGGCCTCGCGCTCGAGCCAGAACGCGGTGTCCTCAAAGGCCGGCATGACATAGTCAGCCTTCAGGCCAAGCCGCGCGGCGATGCCGATAGCGATGCGCTCCGCATCGGCGATCCCAGCCTTACCTGGATTTTCGACTGAAGCGATCAGGTCGGCATTGTTCCAGATCGGCTTGCCGTCCTTGCGCCAGTAGAGGCCGAACGCCCAGCGCGGCAGGCTCTCGCCGGGATATCATTTGCCCTGGCCGTAATGCAGCAGGCCGCCGGGCGCGAACCGCGCGCGCAGCTTCCGGATCAGTTCGTCGGCGAGCCCGCGCTTGGTCGGACCGACGGCGGCGACGTTCCACTCCGGCGATTCCAGATCGTCGATCGAGACGAAGGTCGGCTCGCCGCCCATCGTCAGCCGCACATCGTCCTTCGCCAGGTCTGCATCGACCTGCTCGCCGAGTTGGTCGAGCCGCGCCCAGGATTGATCCGAAAACGGCCTGGTGATCCGCGGCGCCTCGCGGATCCGCTTGACGCTCATCTCGAAGCCGAACTCGGTATTGGCGATCCCAGCGGTGCCGGTCACCGGCGCGGCCGAGCGGTAGTGCGGCGTGGCGCAGACCGGGATGTGTCCCTCACCCGTCAGCATCCCGGAGGTGACGTCGAAACCGATCCAGCCCGCGCCCGGCAAATAGACCTCGGCCCAGGCGTGCAGGTCGGTGAAATCGCTCTCGACCTCGCGCGGTCCCTCGAGCGGATCGATGTCCGGCCGCAGCTGAATGAGATATCCGGAGACGAAACGCGCGGCGAGCCCGAGATGGCGCAGCGCCTGGATCAAGAGCCATGCCGAGTCGCGGCAGGAGCCGGAGCCCGCGGCCAGCGTCTCCTCCGGCGTCTGGATGCCGGCCTCCATGCGGATCACGTAGCCGATCTTCTTCTGCAGCTGCGCGTTCAGCTCGACCAGGAAATTGACGGTCGAGTCGGCCTGGCGCGGAATGTCCTTCAGATAGGCCGCGAGCAACGGACCGGGCGCGTCGGTCTCAAGATAAGGCGCGAGCTCGGTCTTGAGATCGGCAGGATATTCGAATGGAAAGCTGTTGGCGTAGGGCTCGACGAAGAAGTCGAACGGATTGACCACCGTCATCTGCGCGGTGAAGTCGACCTCGACCTTGAGCTCGGTGGTCTTCTCCGGAAACACGTAGCGCGCCAGCCAGTTGCCCTGCGGATCCTGCTGCCAGTTCACGAAGTGGTTGGCGGGCGTGACCTTCAGCGAATAGCTCAGGATCGGCGTGCGGGTATGCGGCGCGGGCCGGAGCCGAATGGTCTGGGGCCCGAGATCGATCGGCCGGTCGTATTTGTAGTGCGTGACGTGATGCAGTGCGACGAAGATCGACACGGACCGAGGACTCCAGCAGCTTTTTTGAGCAGAACACTGCTGCCGGTCGACATCAAGCACTAACAACGGGCAGCGATTGCCCAAGCGGCGGGCTACGGGACTAGCGCCCGATCGCGCCGGATACCTGCGACGCAAGCTGCTCGGCGAGCATATGATAGCCCTCGGGGGTCAAATGCACACCATCGGGCTGATGGGGCAATCCGTGCAGCATCCCGTTAGAGAGCATGATCACCGAGATGCCACGGGCGCTGAGTCGGCTTTGGATATCCGCGGTCCGGTCGAGGCTGCCCTTGCGCCGATCGTTGCCGCCCGGCTGGAGAATCACCGCGCGGGTCCCGTTCGGGACGGCGCGGTCCAGGCGTTGCAGCATTCCTTCCGTGGTGTCGCCATTGATGCCGGCGTTCACGACACGGACGCTCAAACCCTTCGCCCGCAAGATCGCTTCGAGTTGCGCGGGATAGGCCTGGTTGCGCGCCACGCCCTTGCCGTAGGTGTTGCTGGCGCCAAGCGCCACGATGGTTGCGGCGTCAGCTGAGGCGACGCCGAGACCCAAGGTGGCCAGGAATGCGAGGCATCCAAAGATTCCCAGCCGACGCACGCGCATCTTGCCCCCCATTCAGTCCGTAGCCCCGGATGGATCGAAGCGTAATCCAGGAAGCTTCATTCGCCAACGCACACCTCGTCGTCCCTGCGAAAGCGGGGAGCCATACCGCGTGATTTATCGATTGAAGGCGGTCGCAGACACCTTCCGCATGACGACGGCCGGTGGCTATGGGTCCCTGCTTTCGCAGGGACGACAGCGGAGTGTAAGGCTAGATCGTAGCCCTAACTACATCGTCGCGCCGAGCACCCATGGCGCGAACTCGGCGCCGCCGAAGTCAAAGCTCTCGCTCTTGGTCGGCTGACCCGAGGCGGTCTTGAGGATCAGGTCGAAGATGCGCTGGCCGCATTCCTGCACGCTCTCCTCGCCGTCGAGGATGGTGCCGCAATTGACGTCCATGTCGTCTTGCATCCGCTTGTACATCGGCGTGTTGGTGGCGAGCTTG
>DASVOL010000127.1:0-1999 GCA_036383375.1 Bradyrhizobium sp.
CAGCACGACGGCCGCGCGCGGCCGCCGTACCCAGACCGCGCGGCGGATCGAGCCTGCGGCCGCGGCAAAACCGTTCGCGGAATCGCAGGATGCCCGCACCGGCACATCGGGCTATTTCGCCAACAGCACATCGGTTGCGACCAGGACCAACACCGCCATCGTCAACATCCCGCAATCGCTCAATGTCATCACACGGGAGCAGATCCGCGACCAGAACTATCAGGGCGTCACCGACGTCACCCGCTATGTTCCGGGCGTCGCCGTGCACCAGGGCGAGGGCAATCGCGACGAACTCGTGATCCGCGGCGTCGATTCCAGCGCCAACTTCTTCGTCAACGGCTTCCGCGACGACGTGCAGTACTTCCGCGACATGTACAACGCCCAGAGCATCGAGGTGCTGAAAGGCCCGAGCGCGCTGACCTTCGGCCGCGGCGCCGGCGGCGGGCTGCTCAACCGTACCCTCAAGGAGGCGGACGGCAATCGCGTCTACGAGGCGACGGCGCAGACCGGCTCATGGGGCGATCGCCGCGTCACCCTGGATGCCGGACAGGCGATCAACGAGAACGTCGCGGCAAGGCTCAACGTGTTCTACGAGGGCGCCGACGCCTTCCGCGACTTCAATCATCTTCAGCGCTACGGCATCAATCCGACGGTGACGCTGAAGCCCGACGACAACACCAAGATCAAGCTGAGCTACGAGTATTTCCACGACGAGCGCACCGCCGACCGCGGCAATCCCTCGCAGGGAGTGCCGGGCGGCGCGACCCGCTTCAACCCGACGGCGCCGTTTGCGCCGAACGGCGATTTCTCGACCTTCTTCGGCAGTCCGCGCCTGAACACCGCGCAGGCCACGGTGCAGACCGGCATGGCGATCATCGAGCACGATTTCGAGAACGGGCTGACGGTGCGCAACGGCACCATCGCCGCCGACTACCAGAAGTTCTATCAGAACATCTATCCGACCGGCGGCGCGCTCGCGGGCGCGGTCAACCCGGCGGACACCGCGGTTAATCTCGGCGCCTACCAGCACACGACCAACCGCGACAACGTCTTCAACCAGACCGATTTCACCTACAAGACCTGGACCGGGCCGCTGTTCCACACCGTCGGCTTCGGCACCGAGTTTGGCCGCCAGAGCGGCGTCGACATCCGCAACACCGGCGTGTTCCCGAACGGCACCAACACCATCGTGCAGAACCCGTTCGCGCCGACCTATTTCGGCGCGGTGACGTTCCTTCACCATTTCACCGGCACCAAGACCGACGGCGTCACCACGCCGGACTCGAACAGCCGCTACGCGCTGAACATCCAGTCCGGCTATGTCAGGGACACCATCGAGATTTCGCGCGCGGTGCAGATCATTGCCGGCGCGCGGTTCGATCGCTTCGACATGTCGGCGACCGACATGAACACCAACATCAATCGCGGCCGCGTCGACAATCTGGTGTCGCCGCAGGCCGCCCTGATCATTAAGCCGATCGAGCAGATGTCGGTCTATACCGCCTACAGCATCTCCTATCTGCCGGCCTCCGGCGACCAGTTCAGCTCGCTGACCGACGGCACGCTGATCCTGCAGCCGCAGCGCTTCGAGAATGTCGAGCTCGGTATGAAATGGAACATCAATCCGAAGCTGTTGTTCTCGACCGCGGTCTACAATCTGAACCGCACCAACCAGCCGATCCCCGACGGCAACAATCCCGGCTTCTTCTTCCCGTCAGGCAGCACATTGACCCGCGGCGTCGAGGCGAGCCTCACCGGCCATATCAACGAGCAGTGGCAGTCGTCGCTGGCCTATGCCTATACCGACGCCAAGATCACCGGCGCCACCTCGCCGACTGTCGTTCCCGGCAACCGCGTCCAGCTCGTGCCGTACAATCAATTTGCCTGGTGGAACAAGTATCAGTTCACGCCGATGTGGGCGGCCGCGCTCGGCGTGATCTATTTCGGCGATTCCTTCGCCTCGTCCGACGACACCGTGCGGCTGCCGAGCTTCGTCCGG